>JAQXNQ010000022.1 GCA_029098085.1 Oscillospiraceae bacterium | reverse complement strand
GCTGGCGGCGATTCTGCTGGCCGCGGCGGTGCTGATTCTGCTGCCGGGAACCGGAGCGGTGTTTCCAGTGTCCCTCAGCGCGGACGGGGGCCCGGCCGTTTCGGAAAAAGCGGCAGAGGAGGACAGGGTGGTCTACCTGACCTTTGACGACGGCCCGTCCAAAAATACGGCGGCCATTCTGGACGTGCTGAAGGAGGAGGGGGTGCCCGCCACCTTTTTTGTCATTGGAGCCGAGACCGAGCGGGGGAAGGCGTTGTATCAGCGGATTCTGGACGAGGGTCACGCCCTGGGGCTGCATACCTATTCCCACGAGTACGGCAAGATCTACGCCAGTGCCGATGCCTATCTGGACGATCTGGCGAAGCTGTCCGCTCACCTGCGGGATACGGTGGGGGTGCAGCCGACGATTTTCCGTTTCCCCGGCGGCAGCAACAACGCTACCGCCTCGCCTGCGGTGCTGAAGGAGATCAAGGAGCGGGCGGCAAAGATGGGCCTTCACTGGTTCGACTGGAACGCCCTGGGCAAGGATGACCGCAGCTGGACGGCTGCGCCGGAGGACATCCTGCAGAATATTGTCCGGACGGCCGGGGATAAAAAGCGGATTGTCACCCTGATGCACGACGACGGCCTGCGCACCACGGCGGCGGAGGCGGTGCGGCTGGTCATTGCCCATTATCGGGAGAAGGGCTACCGCTTTGACAAGCTGACTGCGGACACCGAACCGGTTCGGTTTAAATAAGGCCGGTTGTTTTCACAGACCTCTTTCCTTTTTGGGGAAAACTGTGGTATCATAGGAGGGAACTATACAGGAGAAGCTCCTGTGAAAACCAGAAGAAAGGAGCGATACAGGGTGCAAAAGCAAGGAAATTCCTTCTTTTGCGCGGATGCTGTATCCCATGGTAGGAACTACCATGGCAGTTCCTACCATGACGATTCCAATAAAAAAAGAGACCCAGGCCAGCCGCAATCCCTTTCCCTTCAGCGACACCAACAAGCGGTATCATACCTGGGATTATGCGCTGCGGCAGCGGTTCGGTGGAAAGGTATGCAAAATCTCGCTGGACGGTGGCTTTTCCTGTCCCAACATCGACGGCACCCGGGGGAAGGGCGGCTGCACCTACTGTGCCTATGCCTTCCGGCGGCAGACGCCGGAGTCGCTGCTGGAGCAGTTCCACCGGGAGCAGGCGCTGCTCCACAAGAAATGGCCGGATGCCCGCCGGTATATTCCCTATTTTCAGGCCAACACCAACACCTATGCGCCGCTCCCTGAGCTGAAGGCCAAGTATGAGACGGTGCTGGACGAGGAAGGGGTGGTGGGGCTTTCCATTGCCACCCGGGCGGACGCGCTGCCGGAGGAGGTCTGCGACTATCTGGAGAGCCTGAAGGCCCGCACCTGGGTCATGGTGGAGCTGGGGCTGCAGACGGTGCACGATGAAACTGCCCGGCGGATCAACCGGGGACACACCATGGCGGAATTTCTGGAGGGCTATGACAAGCTCCGCCGCCGGGGGATCCCGGTCTGCATCCACATCATCAACGGCCTGCCGGGGGAACCCCGGGAGATGATGCTGGAAACGGCCCGGCAGGTGGCGGCTCTGCAGCCGGACTGCCTGAAGATTCACCTGCTCCATGTGATTCGGGGCACGCCCATGGCGGAGGCCTATCTGCGGGGAGAATTCCGCACACTGGAGCTTTCCGAATATGTGGACATCGTCTGCAGCCAGCTGGAGCTGCTGCCGCCGGAGACCATCCTGCAGCGGGTGACGGGCGACGGCCTGCGTGAATCGCTGATCGCGCCTCTCTGGAGCCTGAAAAAGCTGGTGGTCATGAACGAAATCGACAAGGAGCTGCTGCGCCGGGACAGCTGGCAGGGCAAAAAACACGGAGGTAGCGAAGATGTTTAATGTCTGTGGACACTGCGGCATGTACACGCCGGAAAAAGAAGTGCTGGGGAATGTAGCCGTTTGCCCCTTCTGCGGAGGGGAGACGGTTTTTGTCAGACAGCCCCTTTTCCTGCTGAGCGGTGCCTGCGGCGTGGGCAAGACGGAGGTCTGCCGCCATCTGCCGGCGCTGACGCAGGAGGTGGTGGCACTGGAGGGGGACATCCTCTGGGAGAGCCGCTACAACTCGCCGGAAAACAAATACCGTCCCTATCGGGAGATGTGGCTGCGGGTCTGCAAGAATATCTCTCAGGCTGGGCGTCCCTGTTTGCTCTGCGGCTGTGCCGATCCCGATCAGTTTGAGCCCTGTGTGGAAAGGCGGTACTTCAGCCGGCTTTATTATCTGGCGCTTGTGGCGGAGCCGGAGGTGCTGGCCGCCCGGCTGCGCTCCCGTCCCGGCTGGCGGGAGAGCGGCAGCGAGGATTTTATCAGGCAGCAGATTGCCTATAACCAGTGGTTTTTGGAGCATCACGGCGACACGGCTCCACCCATTGATCTGCTGGACAATACAAATCTTTCTCCGGAGGAAACGGCCCGGGCGGTTCTCGGGTGGATTCGGGACAAGCTGGCGGAAGAATTATGACAGAAAAACGGCAGGTACCGATCAGGGTGTCTGCCGTTTTTCATAAGCTTTGCTCAGAATCGTGTGGATTCTGACTTTGCCTGGGGGTTACTTCTTCTTTCTGGTGAGGAAGAGGACGCTGGCCAGCAGGGAAGCACATGCGGCCACTGCGGCAGCCTGCCCGGCTGCATGACCGGTTTTGGGGGCGGAGGTCAGAGCGATGGTGTCTTCTTCGATGATCTCTGCGGGCTCGGGCTTTACAGCGGGAGCGCTGGGCTCGTCAGAAGGAACGCCGGAGGCCAGGGGAGTGTCCTCGTCAGGGATTTCTTCTTCGACAGCCGGTTCAGAAGCAGGGACAGAGGAGCTGGGACGGCGGGGATAGGTGGGTTCGTCACTGCTGGTGGGCTCCGAAGAGGTGGGCTCGGAAGAGGTGGGCTCGGAAGAGGTGGGCTCGGAAGAGGTAGGCTCGGAAGAGGTAGGCTCGGAAGAGGTAGGCTCAGAAGAGGTAGGCTCGGAAGAGGTAGGCTCGGAAGAGGTGGGCTCAGAAGAGGTGGGTTCCGAAGAGGTAGGCTCAGAAGAGGTGGGCTCAGAAGAGGTGGGCTCAGAAGAGGTGGGTTCCGAAGAGGTGGGCTCAGAAGAGGTGGGTTCCGAAGAGGTAGGCTCGGAAGAGGTAGGCTCGGAAGAAGTGGGTTCAGAAGAAGTGGGTTCAGAAGAGGTGGGTTCGGAAGAGGTAGGCTCAGAAGAAGTGGGTTCCGAAGAAGTGGGTTCAGAAGAGGTGGGTTCCGAAGAGGTGGGTTCAGAAGAAGTGGGTTCCGAAGAGGTGGGTTCCGAAGAGGTAGGCTCAGAGGACTCGGAAGACTCTTCCTGCTCTTCTTCCCAGATGGCATACAGCGTGGTGGTCTTGTTGAGCATCAGGCTTCTGGAAACGGGAATGGTGCTTTCAGGGGTTTCGCCCCAGCCCTTGAAGATGTAGCCTTTCCGGGTCATGGTGCTGCCGTCGTCAACGTTAGCCCGGGTACCGATCTTGTAAATCACGGTTTCGGGAACGGCGATGGCTTCGTCACTCACGTTGTCATTGTAGATCAGAGCTACATAGCTCATGTCATTGTTCAGAATGACGCCGTCCACGTGGTAGCTGCAGCAGTCGCCGCCGGGAATTTTGGAAACGTACCAGAGAATGGTCTGGGTGTAAGGGTTGTAATTGGCTACCTTGACGATGTCGGAAGTGGTGGGATCCCTGGTGATGACGTTCTGCACGCTGGCGAACATTTCCTGAAGATCGGATACGGTGAAGGTTTCCTTGCTCAGGTCGATGGCGCTGTTGTTGATGTTGGCGGTGCCGGTCACAGAACCGTACAGCTTGTCGTGGCTGGTGTAGTTGAGGGAGCTGTACTGGGTGGTGCCGTTTTCCATGGGGATCACATCGCCGTCCAGAAGCAGGAAGAACTGGGCGTTGGTCTTGTTTTCGGAAGGATCAACGGGAGTGGTCTGGGCCTTTCTGTAATGGAAGGTGATGTCAGCGTGGTTGTTTTTGTTGAGGTGTACATTCAGCTGCTGGCCCTGGCCCTTGTCGATCAGCTCGTAGCCATACTCGGTCAGATCCACATAGGCAGAGACATTGGCTTTTCCATCCCGGGCATCTTCGGCGGGGATGTTGACCGTACGGGGATTGCCGAAGGGAAGGCCGGAAATCAGGGCGGTGTTCTTGCCCTCGTTGCCCAGCTTATAGGTGATGGTGACAGTGCAGCGGGGCTTGGGATTGGGATTGCGGCCTTTTGTTCCGTCGTCCTTGGCGAAAGCAGTCAGGGGGACCAGACTGACAATCAGCGCCAGGGAAAGAAGAGCGGAAAAGAGTTTCTGCAGCTTTTTCATATGAACAATCTCCTTTGCGTGAGTTTTTGTTTCGGAACCCGTTTGGATCTCTTATGACAGTATCATATCATGTATCAGTCACATATCAGTCATACAAAAAGAAATTATCATGAAATTTATTATCACATAAAAGGCAGAAGAAAAGGCAGCGGTTTTGCCGCTGCCCTTGAAAAAGCTGCTTTGAAAAATCAGATATCGCAGGAGACAATGTCTGCGTAGGTCTGTCCGCGGACGATAACCCGGGAGGTGCCGTCCTTGACCATCACCACAGGGGGGATGGGATTGCGGTTATAGTTGGAGGCCATGGAATAGTTGTAGGCTCCGGTGGAGAACACCGCCAGAATGTCGCCGGGCTCGGCCTTGGCCAGCGCGGTGTGCTCGCCCAGCAGGTCGCCGCTTTCACAGCACTTACCGGCGATGGTGACCACCTGATCTGCCGGCTCGTTTGCCTTGTTGGCCAGCAGGAAGTCGTACTTTGCCTGATAGAGGGCGTAGCGGGGGTTGTCGCCCATGCCGCCGTCAATGGCCACATAGGTGCGGATGCCGGGGATCTCCTTGATGGAGCCGACGGTGTAGAGGGTGGTACCAGCCTCGCCCACAATGGAGCGGCCGGGCTCCATGAGGATAAAGGGCATGGAGAGCCCGTGGGCTTCGGCGGAAGCCCGGATGGCGGCGGAAACCTCCTCCATGTACCGGGCGTAGGGGATGGGATCGTCCTCGCTGGTGTAGCGGATGCCGAAGCCGCCGCCCAGATTCAGCTCGGAGACCTCCACGCCGGTCTCATCCCGGACGTCGGAGATGAACTGCATCATGATCTGCGCCGTATGGACGAAGGGCTCGGCCTCCATGATCTGGGAGCCGATATGGGCGTGGAAGCCCAGCAGCTTGACTGAAGGCGTGGTCAGGGTCTGCTTGACGGCGGCCATGGCTTCTCCGGTTTCCAGCGCCAGACCGAACTTGGAGTCAATCTGACCGGTGCGGATGAAGTTGTGGGTGTGCGCATCCACGCCGGGCTTGATCCGCAGCATGACGGGGGCGGTGACGCCCATCTCTCCGGCCAGACGGCTGAGC
>JAQXNQ010000021.1 GCA_029098085.1 Oscillospiraceae bacterium | reverse complement strand
CGGCGCCGGCCTTGTCACCGCAGAGGGTGGTGGCCGCTTCGATGACATCCAGGGTGTTCAGGGCCCAGGAGGACTCCAGCGTAATGGTGGCGCCATTTTCCATGACGATGTAGCCGAAGGCGGAGTCTTCCACCGTAAACTTCTCGGGATCCCAGTCGCCCCAGGCATTTCCGGTGCCGTCGCCGATTTTGTCGGCCAGCTTGTGGTAGACGCTGCCCACCACCATTTTGGGTTTGTAGTTGTTCATGGTCCAGAGAGTGATGTCCAGGGCGTGGGTGCCGATGTCGATCAGGGGGCCGCCGCCCTGCTCATACTCGTTGAGGAAGACGCCCCAGGTGGGAACGGCGCGCCGTCTGACAGCGTGAGCCTTGGCGTAATAAACCTCGCCCAGATCACCGGCGTCGGCGGTCTTCTTGATGTACTGCACCTCGGGGCGCTGGCGGTTCTGGTAGCCGATGGTCAGCAGCTTGCCGGTTTCCCGGGCAGCGTCCACCATCTTCTGCGCCTCGGCGCTGTTGATGGCCATGGGCTTTTCGCAGATGACATTCTTGCCGGCATGAAGCGCGTCCACTGTGATAAAGCTGTGGGAACGGTTGGGGGTGCAGACATGGATGGCCTCGATGGACTCGTCCTTCAGCAGCTCCTTGTAGTCGGTGTAGACGGCAGCGCCTTCGATACCGTATTCCTCGGCGGCTTTTTTGGCCCGTTCCTCGATCAGGTCGCAGAAGGCCACGATCTCCACTGTGCCGGCTTCCGCCAGATGCTTCAGGGCGGGCAGATGCTTGCCGTTTGCGATTCCGCCGCAGCCGATGATACCTACTCTTGTTGTTTTCATGAAAATCTCTTCCTTTCCTCTTATTGCCCGGTCAGCTTGACCGAGCTGCGGATCTCCAGTCGGTGGGGAAGCGTGATGCGCTGGTTCCCGCAGGCCGGATTCTGCATTTTGTCTATCAAAAGCTCCATGGCTTTCTGACCGATTTCAACCTGGGGCTGGGACACGGTGGTCAGGGCGGGAATGTAGTACTCCGCGATCTGATTGTTGTCAAAGCCCATAACCGAAATATCCTTTCCCGCCTGAACGCCCTCCCTGGACAGGGTACTGATCAGGCCGATGGCGGCGGAATCGGCGGTGGCGAACACCGCATCGGGCAGCGTCTCCCGCTGCAGCAGCCGGGCGGCCGCCCGGCATCCGGCCTTGAAGGTGAAGCCCTCATCCAGAAACAGCTCCGGATCCGGCGTCAGGCCCGCGTTCGCCAGGGCGGCGCAGTACCCCTCCCGCCGCAGGGAGGACGAGCCGTACAACGAGCCCGCCGACACAAAGGCGATGGAGCGGTGTCCGTTGCGGATCAGAAACTCGGCGGCGTCATAGCCCGCCTGCCGGTTATCGATGGAAACCACCGATACTTCCGTTTCGGGGATGAACTCATTGGCGAAGACGATGGGGCAGCTGGCCGCCAGGTCGTTGACCTGCTTTGCACTGAGACTGGTGTGCAGGAAGATGATGCCGTCCACCAGCTTGCGCCGGGCCATCTCCACATACTCCTGCTCGCCGCTTTTGTCCGACTCGGTGATGCCCAGCATCACATGGTAGCCGTTTGACCGGGCCACCGACTGGATCCCCCGGATCACCCGGGAATAGAACTGATTGGAGATGGTGGGCACCATGACCAGAATCTTCATGGTCTCCAGCCTGCGCAGGGTTCGTCCGAGAAAGTTCGGATGGTAATCCAGCTCCTCAATGGCCCGCTGGACAGCCTCTACCGTTTCAGCGCGGACATTTTCGCTGGCATTGAGCACCCGGGACACCGTCGCGACCGACACCCCCGCCGCCTTTGCCACATCCTTGATGGTTGCCATGGTCACACCTCCTGTAATCGGTTACATCTTCATAATATGCGTTTTTCATCCGGTTGTCAAGGGGCTTTTTCTACTGCGCCGCACAAATTTGCAAGCTTTCATTTGTACAGTTTGACTACTTTTGCTGCTTCGATTGCCTGTAAAACCGATCATAAGGCGGTAAAACCCTCTTCCGCACCCTGTTTTCCGCCCATTGGAACATTTTTCCCTGGCAGAACAGTTTTTTCAGAGGACGAAAAAAGCCGCTCAAATAAAAAGAGCCTGCAGCTGCCCGGCATGCACCGGACGGCTTCGGCTCTGTTTGGTTGATTCATTTGCCGGTCAGCCCAGCCTCGCCCCGAACGCCTCCGCCAGGGTCACCGCCTGCTCCAGATCGATGACCGCCTTCTTCCAGTCCACCTCAAAGACATTGATGCCCTGCAGACGGCTGCCCCGGAGATCCGCCTCCCGGAAGCTGGCGCCGTTCAGGTTGGCGGTGGTGAAATCGCAGCGCAGACGGGTTTTGGAGAAGTTCACCCGGGCCAGATCGGCGCCCCGGAAGCTCACCTCCTGCAGCTGCAGCCCGGAAAAATCCGCTCCGGACAGCACGGTGTAGGACCAGTCACCCGGGCCGATCCGGATCAGCTTCAGCCGGGTGTTGGTGAAGTCGCTGCCGGTCATCTTGCAGTCGGTGAATTCGGCGCTCATGCAGTCGGCAAACTCAAAGCTGCAGTTGAGAAAGGCGCTGCCCCGGATCTCAGCGCCACAGAACTTCGCCCCCTCAAAGGCGCAGCGCTCAAACCGGCAGCGCTCCATCCGGATCCGGGCGAAGTCCGCGTCCTGAAACCGGCAACGGACAAAGGTCATGCCCTCCAGACAGTCCTCCAGAATCAGCGCGTCGGAAAAATCCTCGCCGCAGTATTCCTTCTGCTCAAACACGGCTCTGCTCCTTTTTGCGGCAGGCGGGGCAGATGCCGAAAATCTCAAAGGAATGACCGGTGATCAGAAAGCCGTGGCGGCTGCCCACCTGGGCGGCGAACTGCTCCACCGGACAGCCGTCCAGCAGCACGCTGGTGCGGCAGCGGGTACAGATCAGCCGGTGCCGGTGTCCGGCGGAGCGGAGAAAGAAGCACTGGCTGCTGCCGGGCATGTCCGACCGGGTGATCAGGCCGTGCTCCTCCAGAGACGCCAGCACCCGGTAAACGGTGGACAGGCCGAAATTCTGCTGCTGCTGCTTCAGCGCCAGATAGATCTCGTCGGCGGTCCGGCTGTTTCCCTCCAGCAGCAGAGCCAGAATGGCCGTCCGCTGCCGGGTCACCTTCAGTCCGGCCTCCTTCAGCAGCTCCTCGGGGGTATGTTCACTGCAGTGCATAAAAGCCTCCTCACAGACAAAACAGATGGATGACAGTACCGGTCAGCAGGGCGGGGATGAAGGTCCACAGGATAACCTTCAGCGCCTTTTTCCGGGAGCTGCCCCGCAGCAGCACCAGATAACCGAAGCCCGCTCCGGCGGAAAGTCCGGCCACCGCCGAGCCAAAGGTGATGCCGCCGGACAGCAGCAGCTCGGTCAGCAGCACCGACGACGCGCAGCTGGGAATCAGGCCGATGACGGCGCAGAGCAGGGGCTGGAGCAGGTGATCCGACAGCAGCAGGCTCTGCAGCCGCTCCTCGCCGATGAGGGTGAAGGCCAGGTTGATGACCAGCAGGGTCGCGGCCAGAAAGGCGGCGATCCGCAGGGTGCGGAGGATCGCTTCCATCCAGAAGGAGTGATGATGTCCGCTGCAGCCGCACCCGCAGCCGTGGCCCTCCGCTTCCTGCTCCGCCGCCTCGGCAGCCCGCTCAGCCTCCGCCGTCCCGGTCCCCGAAAGGGCCTCCTTCCGGAAGACGGTGGCCTTCAGCAGCAGGCCCGCGCAGATGGCGATGGCCAGCTTGACCCCGATCAGCAGCAGGACGGTGCCGAAGTTGCGCACATCGGTCAGCAGCACCGGAATGGCTTCGTCCGAGGTGGACAGAAAGACGGCGATCAGGGCGGCGGCGCTCAGATAGCCCCCGTTGTACAGGGAAGCCGCTGCTGCCGAAAAGCCGCACTGGGGCAGGCAGCCCGCCAGCGCGCCCACGATGACCGCCAGAGGCTGGGGCAGCCGCGCCATGGCCCGGGTTCCGCTGACCCGGGTCTCCAGCCAGCCGGTCAGCAGATAGACCGCCAGCAGAAAGGGCAGCGCCTTGAGGGTGTCCAGCAGGGTATCCAGCAAAATATCCAGAAAGGTTTCCAGCATAAAAATCTCCTTTTAATTGCAAATGAGAACGGTTCGCATTTGCAATTATAAGCGACATTTTCCCGTCTGTCAAGAGAAATTTCATCTGCCTGTCGCATGGCTTCACAGTATCTTCACAAAGAAATGGTACGATAAATAATGAATAGTGAAAAGTGAAGAGTGAATGGTTCGTGTATTCCGTTCGCTTCGCTCACTTAAAATAAAGCGGCGGAATCGGAAACTTGACTGTTTCACTTTACCTGAGTGCGAAGTGGGGCGTTTTTAGTTATTTAGCGAAGAGTAACGGCGGGGTTGCTTCTGATCTTCACGCAATCTGAAACAGGAAAAGGGCCTTTCGGCTTTCGCCAGAACTGAAACACTATTCACTCCGATTAGCATGAACGCAAAATCAGCGCATAGCCTTTCAAATCCCGTCAGTATTCAAGGGCCGCAGGCCCGATTTACCATAACTATTCACTCTTCACTATTCACTAAAAAGGAGGATCCTTATGGCCCATATCCTGATCGTGGACGATGAGCAGAACATCCGGGAGATCATCAAAAAATACGCGCTTTTTGACGGATACGAGGTATCCGAGGCCGCCGACGGCATGGAGGCGGTGGAAAAATGCCGCAGCTGCACCTACGACCTGATCATCATGGACGTGATGATGCCCGAGCTGGACGGCTTCTCCGCCTGCCGGGAGATCCGCAGGACGCAGGATGTGCCGGTGATCATGCTCTCCGCCCGGGGAGAGGAATACGACCGGATCCACGGCTTCGAGCT
>JAQXNQ010000020.1 GCA_029098085.1 Oscillospiraceae bacterium | reverse complement strand
CGGGAAGGTAGTCCGGCAGGTATTCCGAGTCGGAGGCGCTGCCTGTGCCGCCGGCGATCAGGGGATTCAGTGCCTTGGCAAAGTCGTCCCGCAGCAGCAGCAGACCGATACCGGAGGGGCCCAGAAGTCCCTTGTGGCCGGGAGCGGCCAGCGCGGACAGACCCCAGCCGTCAAAATCGATATCAATGTGCCCGGCGGTCTGGGCGGCATCCAGCACAAAGGGAATGCCGCGGCGTTTGCAGATGGAGCCCACAGCGGCGGCATCCTGTACTGCACCGCAGACATTGGAGCCGTGGGCCATGATCACCAGCCGGGTGTTGGGGCGAATAAGAGGCTCCACATCCGCAGGATTCAGAAGACCCTCTGCATTGCAGGGAATCCGGTCAAAGCTGACGCCTTCCAGCTGCAGCAGGGGGCGCATCACGGCGTTGTGCTCCATGGAGCTGACGAGGCAGTGGTCGCCGGGCTTCAGCAGCCCCTTGATCACCATGTTGAGGCTGGCGGTGGCGCCGGGGGTCAGAATCACATGGGTGGCGGGCTCCGGGAAATGAAACAGCCTTGCGGCAGCTTCCCGCAGAAGCAGGGTGGTGAGCCCGGCATCCTGGGCAGAGCCGTAGACCGAGCGGTTGATGGTGGCGCCCACCTCATCCATATAGGTTTTCATGCTGCTGCTGACCCCCTCCGGCTTGGGGAAGGAAGTGGCGGCGTTATCCATATAAATCGCAGGCATCAGGAATTCCTCCTTATTATGTATCTGCTTACAGAATATCACAGCTTTCCGCTTTTGTCACGGAAAAAGGAAGGTAATATTATGATAGATATCAATCTGAAACAGCTGGAGGCCTTCGTCTCCACGGCGGACTGCGCCAGCTTTACAAGGGCGGCGGAGGAGCTGTTTTTGACCCAGTCCACGGTCAGCTCCCATATCAGTGCATTGGAACAGCAGCTGAATGTCCGCCTGATCCACCGGGGGGCCCGCCGCCGGGTGCGACTGACAGCCGAGGGAGAGCGGGCTTATGAGATGGCCAAGGATATTCTCGTCCGATGCCAGGCGCTGCAGGAGTTTTCTGTCTCCGGGGAGAAAAGTCAGCTGACCCTTGGTGCTTCCTCCGTCCCTGCCCAGTACCTGCTGCCGGAGCTGATGAGCGGCTTTCTGGAGCGGTATGGAGACAGCCGCTACCTGCTGCAGCGGGGAGACAGCGAGCAGATTCACCAGATGCTGGCCCGGGGCGAGGTTCGGCTGGGCTTTGTGGGCGCGGCGCTGAACCGGGATGCCTTCTATTACCACACCCTGCTGGGAGACCGGCTGGTGCTGATTGCCGCCAACAATGAGCGGTTCCGCAAATTCAAGGAGAAGGGTGCCTCCGGCCGGGAGCTGCTGAGTCAGCCCATGATCCTCCGGGAGGAGACCTCCGGCACCCGAAAGGCCGTGGAGTCCTACCTGAACCGGCAGGATATTTCCCTGAAGAATCTGAACATCGTGGCGCAGATCGACAATACGGAGGCCATCAAGTCCAGCGTCAGCCGGGGCATCGGCGTGTCCGTGGTGTCGGAGCTGACGGTGCGGGAGGATGTGGCGTCGGGAAAGCTGCTGGCCTTTGATCTGGATGCCGGGGGCGTCTACCGGAATATCTACCTGACCTGGCGCAAGGACACGGTGCTGACCCCGGCGGAAAAACACTTCGTGGATTTTGTGCTGGAGGAGAGAAACCGGTAAGCTGTAAGAATTATGGAGTTTACGCAGAAGAGCGGAAAATGTAATTTAGTTGACAGTTTACAGTTGATAGTTGAAAGTTTCGGTGTCCCTTCGGGACGATTAAAAATGATTGGTATGGTCTTCTTTTTATATCTTTCATCCCCGAAGGGGATACCTTAACTGTCAACTGTCCACTTTCAACTGTCAACTAAGAAAAATCCAATTTTTTCTTCTCTTTCTGTCAGGCCGAAATGTATGAAATACCAAAGAGCTGCCTCGCCGTTTGGTTGGGGCAGCTCTTTTTGAATACTTTAATAGATTTCATCAATATATATAGACAGTCTATTGAAAACAAGAATTGGTATTTTTGAGTAAAAATCTCTATAATGGTATCAGTCTCCTGAATGGAGGCAAAAAGATTAGAAAAGAGGATGTTCTCTATGAAGAAGATTAACTGGCTGGTCGTTGCGACCGGCGGCCTGGTCGGCCTGGCAGCCGTTGTGCTGACCCTGCTGGGCAACCCTGCCAACATGGGCTTCTGTATCGCCTGCTTCCTGCGGGATATTGCAGGTGCTACCGGTATGCCTGGCGCCGCTGTTGTGCAGTACTTCCGTCCTGAGATCGTTGGTCTGGTGGTTGGCGCATTCATCATGGCTGTTGCCACCAAGGAGTTCCGCGCCAAGGCCGGTTCCGCTCCCGCCGTCCGCTTTGTCATGGGTGCTTTCGTCATGATCGGTGCTCTGGCATTCCTGGGCTGCCCCCTGCGTATGGTTCTGCGTATGGCCGGCGGCGACCTGAATGCATGGGTCGCTCTGCTGGGCTTCGCCGGCGGTATCGCCATCGGTGTTGTCTGCCTGAACAAGGGCTTCTCCCTGAAGCGTGC
>JAQXNQ010000019.1 GCA_029098085.1 Oscillospiraceae bacterium | reverse complement strand
GATCTGATCCTTGGGCATATTGACGGCGCAGAAGACAAAGTCCACCAGACCGGCAATGGTATCGATATCGGCCTCGGCATCAAACAGCACCATCTCACTCATGGAAGCGGGCATGGGGGTTTTCATGGCCCAGCGGCTGCCGACGGCTTCCTTATAGGTTTTGCCGGCGCTTCTGGAGGAAGCGGCCAGGGCGGTCACATGGAACCAGGGATGGTTTTCCAGCAGGGTGGCGAACCGCTGGCCCACCATGCCGGTGGCGCCGATGATGCCTACGTTATAGGTTTTCATATACACAAACTCCTTCTCTCCTCAGGGAAAGTTTCCCCGTTCCGGGCGCCGGAGGAGACAGCTTTTCGGCAGAATCGCACATTCATAAAAAAACCGGTTGAAAACCGGCCCGTCATCGATTATAATAGTATACGCTGCCATTGCTCCACATGACACGGCGGCCCGTGAAATCAACGGTCAGCGCTCCATCATGAATCATGACGACAGTTCTCCGCCTCTTTGACGGAAAACCAGGCCGGCTGCTCTTCCCGGAGCCGCCGCCTTCGGCAGTCATACCTTTCAATGTGCTTCGGCAATCGGGAAATCTCCACACATGTACTCTTTAGAACCGCACCTCTGACCCGGATTATCTGTTGTTTTTCTTATCATATCACGTTCGTTTTTTCGTGTCAATTCTTTTTTCGCAGAAGCGGGAAAATCCGGGAGAAAATGCACCGGGATGCTGGTTTGGGGCGGGAATGGGGAGAATTTTCTGTGGGGATTGGAAAAGACGGAACACATCGGAAACCGGCCGGATGACCATAACGCTTCACGATTCTTTACTCACTGACAAAAGGACTGACAATCATGCAGAAACACGACTTTTACTTTGATCTTCCCCAGGAGCTCATTGCCCAGCATCCGCTGGAGCAGCGGGATCACTCCCGGCTGCTGCAGCTGGACCGGGTGACCGGTGAGATGGTGCACCGGCATTTCTATGATCTGCCCCAGCTGCTGCGCCCCGGCGACCTGCTGGTGGTCAACGACTCCCGGGTCATTCCCGCCCGGATCTACGGCGTCAAGGAGGATACCGGCGCTCAGATGGAGTTCCTGCTGCTGGAGCAGAAGGAACAGGATCTGTGGGAGATTCTGGTCAAGCCCGGACGGCGGGCCAAGCCGGGAGCGCGGTTCGTCTTCGGTGACGGACTGCTGAAGGCGGAGATTCTGGAGGTGCTGGACGGCGGCAACCGGCTCTGCCGGTTCGAGCATGATCCCGGTGAGAACATCTACACCATTCTGGACAGAATCGGCCAGATGCCCCTCCCCCCCTACATCACCGAAAAGCTGGAGGACAAGGAGCGGTACCAGACCGTGTACTCCCGGGAGCTGGGCTCGGCGGCGGCCCCCACGGCGGGTCTGCACTTCACCCCCGAGCTGATGGACAAGCTGAAGGCCATGGGGGTGCGGATCACCGATGTGACCCTCCATGTGGGGCTGGGCACCTTCCGGCCGGTAAAGGAGGACAACATCCTCGACCACAAGATGCACTCCGAGCACTACCACCTCCCCGCCCACACCGCCGACCTGATCCGGGAGACCAAGGCAAAGGGCGGCCGGGTCATCGCCGTGGGCACCACCAGCTGCCGGACGCTGGAGAGCGTCGCCGCCTTCTGCGGGGAAATCAAAGAGGCGGACGGCTGGACTGACATCTTCATCTATCCCCCTTACGAATTCAAGTGCATCGACGGACTGATCACCAATTTTCACCTGCCCGAAAGCACGCTGATCATGCTGGTCTCCGCTCTGGCGGGCTATGAGCACACCATGCACGCCTATGAGGTCGCGGTGCAGGAGAAATACCGGTTCTTCAGCTTCGGCGACGCCATGATCATCCTCTGACGCAGAAAGGAACACGCTATGGCCAAGTACACCCTCATCAAAAAAGAAGGCACCGCCCGCCGGGGCAGCTTTGAGACCGTCCACGGCACGGTGCAGACCCCGGCCTTCATGAACGTGGGCACCTCCGCCGCCATCAAGGGCGGCATCTCCTCTTACGACCTGAAGGATCTGAAGTGTCAGGTGGAGCTCTGCAACACCTATCACCTCCACGTCCGGCCCGGCGATCAGCTGATCCGCCGGATGGGCGGCCTGCATAAATTCATGGGCTGGGACCGGCCCATCCTCACCGACTCGGGCGGATTTCAGGTCTTCTCCCTGGCCTCCCTGCGGAAGATCGACGAAGAGGGCGTGACCTTCGCCTCCCATGTGGACGGGCGGAAGATCTTCATGAGCCCCGAGATCAGCATGCAGATCCAGTCCAACCTGGGCTCCACCATCGCCATGGCCTTTGACGAATGCGTCGAGAACCCCTCCACCCGGGAATACTCCGCAAAATCCTGCGCCCGCACCACCCGCTGGCTGGTGCGCTGCAAGGAAGAGATGGAGCGGCTCAACGCGCTGGAAGGCACCATCAACCCCCATCAGCTGCTGTTCGGCATCAATCAGGGCTGCGTCTACGATGATCTGCGGATCGAGCATATGAAAGAAATCGCGGCGCTGGATCTGGACGGCTACGCCATCGGCGGACTGGCGGTGGGCGAACCGGCCTGCGACATGTACCGGATCATTTCGGCGGTGGAGCCGTACATGCCGGAAAACAAGCCCCGGTATCTGATGGGCGTCGGCACCCCGGGCAACATCATCGAGGCGGTGAGCCGGGGCGTGGATCTGTTCGACTGCGTCATGCCCTCCCGCAACGCCCGCCACGGCCATCTGAACACCTGGAGCGGCATCCGCAACATCATGAACGCCAAGTACGCCGAGGACGACCAACCCATCGATCCGGAGTGCGGCTGCCCCACCTGCCGCCGCCATTCGAGGGCCGACCTGCGCCATCTGTTCAAGGCCAACGAGATGCTGGCCATGCGGCTGGCGGTCATGCACAACCTCTGGTTCTATAATACGCTGATGGAGAAGATCCGGGAAGCGCTGGACAACGGCACCTTCGGGGAATTCAAGGCGAAGTACGGCGAGCTGCTGGATACCAGAATATAACCCGTCCGCCAAGACGGAGCGCGGCAGGATCGGCGCATCATGGCATCTCCTTCCTTCCCGCCCATCGATTCCGGGGCATTCTTCATGAAATTCCTTCCTAATGCTTGCAATTCCTGACAGATGTTGCTATAATGAAGAGCGGTAAAGACATAAAACAGGAAAGGCGGAACATCCTATGAACGCTGCACTCACCTTCACTCAGGAGATTCCCTGCAAAAAGAGCTATGACGTCATTGTGGCCGGCGGCGGTCTGGCCGGAACAGCGGCTGCTCTGACGGCCCGCAAATGGGGAAAAACCGTTCTGCTGCTGGAAAAGTCCACCATTCTGGGCGGACTGGGCACCCTGGGACTGATCAACTTCTTTGTGCCCATGTGCAACGGCCGGGGCAAACAGATCATCTTCGGCCTGTGTGAGGAATGGGTGCGGATGTCGGCCAGGTACGGCTACGACACCATCCCCGAGCCGTGGAAGGACGGGGAGCCGAAGGAGCCGACGCTGGTGCGGTACATGCAGCGCTACTCCCCCAATATCTTCGCCCTGCAGCTGACCGAGCAGGTGCAGCAGGCTGGCGTGGACCTGCTGTTTGACTGCATCGCGGCCCAGCCTGTCATGGAGGGCGGCGTCTGCCGGGGCGTCATCACCGAGAGCAAATCCGGCCGGGAATACCACCCCGCCGGGATGGTCATCGACACCACCGGCGATGCCGATCTGCTCCGCCGGTCGGGTATGCCCACCGTGGCCGGACAGAACTATTTCACCTACGGCGGCATGGCCATCACGCTGGAGTCCTGCAGAAAGGCCGTGGAAAGCGGCAATATCCGGGACGCCTACACCGGCGTATCCGGCGGCTGCGCCTCCCTGTACGGACACAATCAGCCTGCGGACGTGCCCCGGTACACCGGCCTGACCGTGGAAGAGGTGACCGACTACCTGATCCGCAACCAGCTGCTGATGCTGGAGCACATCAAGGGCGACGACCGCAATAGCCGGGACATCGCCATCCTGCCCATGATGCCCCAGCTGCGCACCACCTGCCGCATCGACGGCGACTACACTCTGACCCTGGACGATGTCTACCGGCACTTTGACGATTCGGTCTGCGCCATCAACGACTTCGACCACCGGGACGTGCTGATGGAGGTGCCGCTGCGCTGCCTGACCCGGAAGGGCTTCCCCAACCTGCTGACCGCCGGACGGAGCGCCGCCGGAGCGGGCTACGCCTGGGATATGCTGCGGGTCATCCCCCCGGCCATCATCACCGGACAGGCTGCCGCCGAGGCCGCCGTGCTGGCGCTGGAGACCGACCGAGCCGTCTCCGATGTGGACATCAGGGTGCTGCAGCAGCGGATCGCCGGCGACAACATCATGGTGCACTTCCCCGACGAATACCTGCCCGAGGATCCCTCCCTGCCGCCGGAAGCGGTGGATGTGGGGCACATCTGAGCGGGACTTTCACGGAGCGGGCGTCCAAAGACCCCTTAAAACCACCTTCTGCAGCGGGCGAGAATCTCCTCCTTATGGGACAGGATATCCTCCGGCGTGTCGGACTGGGTCAGAAACAGGGAATCTGCCATGGGAATGTCCAGATGACCGAGAAAGTGCTCCACGCTGGCCACCAGATGCTCGCACTCCCCCGCCGACCGTCCCGCCCGCAGAGCCAGTCCAAAGCCGGTTTTACCGGGAGAAAAGCTGCGGTGGCCCCGGTTGGTGTTGCAGTAGGGCGTGCAGCGGTCGATGAAAACCTTGGCCTGTCCCGGCATGTCGCCCCAGTAGGACGGCAGCGCGAGGATCAGCAGGTCGGCCCGTTCCATGGCAGCCTGAACGGTCTGCGCGTCATCCTGCAGCACGCAGCTGCCGGTCTCGTAGCAGCTCTTGCAGCCGAGACAGCCGCGGATGCTCATCTCCCCCAGGCAGATGGTCTCGCACCGGCAGTCCTTTTCCTCCGCTGCCTCCCGGATAACGGAAAGCAGCGCCGCCGTGGCGCCCTTCGGATTGGGGCTTCCGTTCAAAAGAAAAACGTTCACGCGTTTTCATTCCTTCCTGTTTGATTTTTCCCATTTTACCACGGGGCAGACGGGAACGCAAGGCTTTTCACCGCATTTCAGAAAGGAGAACCGCTCATGCGCTGGTATCATGGCTCCACCCGCCGGCTCAAATGTCTGCGGCCCGGAAACCGGATCACGCCCTGGAAGGAGCTGGCGGCGGCTCTGGCCCACAAACCGACCATGCTCTGTCCCTCCGACGACAATTCGGTCATCCACA
>JAQXNQ010000018.1 GCA_029098085.1 Oscillospiraceae bacterium | reverse complement strand
GTCGGCAGAATTATCTTCCGGGTCTGGCCCTTTTCCTCCTTCGGAAAACCGGAATAAGCCTGCGCTCTTTCAGGGGAAGAGCGCTCATGAAATTTTGGCGAAAGGATGGTGAACGGTAGTGAAGCAAACCCTTCTTCGGGACGCGGAGCGATACGCCAGCGCCCGGCGTCGTCGGGGCCGGTGGTACAAAACCCTGGTTTGTCTGGCGGCGGCGGTGGTTTTCTGCACCACCTACGCGTTGATTCTGCCTGCCGTGACGCTGGAGAAGACCTGTCCCATCCCGGCACACACCCATTCTGAAGACTGTTATACCCAGGTAACTCTGGTCACCCGGAGCGTGCCCGTCTGCACGGAGGAGTCGCTGGATATCCATGTCCACGATGACAGCTGCCGGGATGAAAGCGGCGCATTGATCTGCGGGCTGGCGGATTTTGTGGTGCATACCCACGACGCGTCCTGCTATGACGGAGACGGAGTCCTCTGGTGCCCGCTGCCCGAAATCGAGGCTCATGAACATGATGAAAGCTGCTATGACGGCGGTCATGCGCACGGTCCGGACTGCTACGCCCGGGAACAGGGTGAGCTGATCTGTACGCTGGAGGAATCGGAGGGTCACGCCCACGGTGAAGCCTGTTATGACGATGCCGGAGAGCTGATCTGCGGCCAGGAGGAGGCCGAAGGTCACACCCACGGCGATGATTGCTATACATGGAGCGAAACGCTGGTCTGCACCGAAGAGGAGCGCCCGGCGGAGCTGACCTGCGGGAAAGAGGAAATTCTCCTTCACACCCACGATGAAAGCTGTTATGTCGAGGCCGGGGAGCTGGTCTGCGGACAGATCCAGGTTCTGGAGCATCAGCACACGGACGCCTGCTTTGAAACGGTGGAGGAGCCGGTGGATACCGAGGCTCTGACCTGCACGCTTCCCGAGGATGAGAATCACACTCACGGCTCCCTTTGCTATGGAACCTGGGAGCTGACCTGCGGGATGGAGGAGCATGAGCACGGGGAGGGGTGTCTGACAGCGGAAGAGAAGCCCGCTGATGAGGAAACTGCTGACGGGGAGAGCACGGATGAGGAAGATATTGATCCGGTTCTTTCCGAAGACGGGGCTTATATTTCACAGCTGCGGGTTGAGCGTCAGGATGCGCAGCAGGATCCTCTGACTGTCAGAAATGGCGAAATAGCTTCCTTCGATCTTTTCATTGAAGCGGATACCTTTGATGGCACTTCGTACAGCGAGGGCCGGGTAAAGCTGGAAATTGTGCTGTCCCTGACCGGAGAACAGGCCGCCTTTGATCTGGAGGCCATGTCCTGGCTGGACAGCAGTGCGGAATATGCACCTGTTGTGACCGATGAAATCCGGACCATAGGTGAGCAGGAGCTTCCCTGTCAGGTTTTGACCGGCTGGCTGCGGCTTTCTGCAGAGCAGGCCCCGATTCCGGGCAGCTGCAGCAGAGAGGTTCTGGTTCAGGTGCTGGACATGGAGCCGGGTGAGGAATTTTCCCTGCAGGTCAGCGCTGCCATGGAGCACAACACCTGGGAGGGCAGCTGCCCGCTGCATCAGATTGAAGAGCGGCTGACGGTCTCGTCCGATTCTTATCTGGTGCTCTCTTCCCTGACTCCGGAAGAGATGCAGCTGCTGTATGAGCAGCTGCTGGCGCAGATTGAGGAGCTGGAAGAAGCGGATGGCGATGTGCAGCCGGAAGCGGAGGCGCTGCTTGTGCAGCTGCAGAAATCCTATCGGTTGGGAGAACTGACGGATGAGATGTATGCGGAGCTGAATGACCGGCTGACGCTGATGCTGTACGGTGATCCCGAGTCCATCGCGGAGCCTGCCGTGGGCAGCAACTGGATGCTTCTGCGGGACAGCGGCTGGTTTGAGGAATACAGCGGTTATGCCGCAGGTACGGCGGTGGCCCGCATGTCCCGGTTCTCGGCAGTCAGAACCGCAGCCGACCCACCGCCTTCTGAAGTGCAGGTTGTGAATAAGGGCGGAACCAGCAGCTCGGAAGACGGTGCGGTATCGGTGAGCAAAACGATCGCCGGCACAGAGCTGGAGAACGTTTTTGACATTACCCTGCAGGTACAGACTTCCCAGCGGATTGAAAAGGTCGCGGAAGAACCGGATATGGCGGTGGTCATCGTCATGGACATTTCCAACACGATGAACAGCGACTTCGGCTTAATGACCCGGTATGAGGCCGCCATGGTGTCGGCGGAGAGCTTTCTGGATGAATTTGCGGCCAGCAATGCCCTTGGCGTCAGCCGGGTCGGGTTTGTGGCCTTTAATACCGATGCCCATGAGATTTTCTCCCTGCGGCAGTGTACAAATCAGAGTGAAGTGAATAACCTGATAAACACCATGCGCACCCAGACCGGATCGATCATCAACGCAAGCGGTTATGCCGATTCTCATAGCCGCTTCACCAATGTGGAAGCGGGGCTGGCCATGGCAGCGGATATGCTGAATGGCGTCTCCAATCAGAACAAGTTCATCATCTTCCTCAGCGACGGTTTCCCAACCACCTATATCAGCAGCGGCTACAGCGGATACGATCCCTATGATTCCACCGGTCAGTTTTATGATCGTGTGCTGAACAAAAAGTGCCTGTACGGCACCAGTTATTCGGATGAAGCGGCGATCCGGGCCCGCAAGAAAGCGGCGGCCATCAAGGCTTCCGGCGTCCAGATCTTTTCGGTGGGTGTGGATGTGGCCGGTCAGACCATTCAGAAATACATCACCCAAAGCGAAAATGCCGACGGCTTTTCGGTGGTCGACCGCACAGGCACCACCTATGAGATCGGTGATGCCTCCAGCACCGAGGCCTATAAGAACTGGCTGCGAAACAGCATCGGCTCCGGTTATTACTACGACAGTACGGATTCTGCCGGACTGAGCGCTGCTTTTGAGCAGATCTTCGCTGAAATCAAACATAAGGTTGAAATCGGCTCGGTGGCAGACTGGGTCGCGCAGGATCCGCTGCCCACTGTAAGCGGCGCTGCGGAAAGCGTGGAATTCATAGGCTTTTATAATAAAACGCCGCAGCTGGTTTTCACGGATTTGACGGGGGCCCATGTATCGGGCGGTGAAAATACCGCCGCTTTCCTGAGCGAAGGCAGCAAAATCAACTGGGATCTGAAGAAATCCGGGTATACCGAAACGAATGACGACAGTACAACCACCTATACCTATCAGCTGGTCTATCGGGTTCGGCTGAAGAATGAATCCGCCGGTTTCACAGAGAATGCCATCTATCCCACCAATGATCCGACAACCCTCCAGTACAGGATGGTACAGAGTACAGACGGAAATCTGACGGTTTCCCCGCCG
Source organism: Oscillospiraceae bacterium (assembly GCA_029098085.1). Taxonomy (GTDB): domain Bacteria; phylum Bacillota; class Clostridia; order Oscillospirales; family Ruminococcaceae; genus Faecivivens. The sequence continues at coordinate 1,766 of JAQXNQ010000018.1, read as the reverse complement.
CAAACAATCAACTTCCTCATTCCGTCGGTAAAAGGCTATCTGTCCGAGCTGACCTTTACAAAGCAGGATTCGAGAGGGCAGCCGCTGGCCGGCGCGGAATTTACGCTGAGCCATGATGAGGAAAACTGCGGCTCCTGCCGCGGAGATGCAACGAAAAGCGTGACCATTGCAGACCAGACGGTCATTTCCGGGTCGGACGGTCAAGTTACCTTCACCAATATCCCCTCCGGTCACAAATACACCCTGACGGAAACCAAAGTGCCGGATGGCTACGCTCCCAACGGCAGAACCTATACCGTCACGGTGGCCTATGATGCGCTTACCGTTCAGGTGTCCTACCCGGACGGGACGCCGGATGAATGGAAAGACATCATTGTAAACCAGGCCTATTACGAGCTCCCCCAGACGGGCGGGAGCGGCATCCATTGGTACTATGCGGGAGGACTCGGGCTGATGCTCAGCGCCGGCGCGCTCCTGCTGGTTAAAGCCTTCAGGCGCAGAAGGGGGGAGGATTCCTCCTGAAGCGTTCTTCGTGTTTCCCGGAAACAAATACACCCATACAGAAAGGAACAGACAACATGAAACACGCGAAAAAACTCGCCAGCCTGCTGCTGGTACTGGTCATGGCCTTTGCGCTGTCGATGACGGCGTTTGCACAAGAGGTCACTGTTGCTGGTGACGGTAAAGGCTCCATCACCATCTCCAACGCCGCCAAAGGCGAAACCTACACCATTTACAAGCTGTTTGACGCAACTGTTACCGGCACTACGGATGGATCTATCGCCTACACCGGCACGGTTCCTGCTGGTCTGACGGATTATTTCACCGCTGATGGCAACGGCTACATCTCCGCTACGGATGCCGCATGGCAAACCAACGAAACGACCCAAGAGAAGGAGATGAGCGCCGGTCTGCGCACCGCGCTGACTGCTTGGGCTAAGACTGCCACCTCCACTTCCTCTGTCGAGAGCGACGGTTCAGTTCTGATCTTCAAGAACATCCCCTATGGCTATTATGTGGTCACCACTACCCAGGGTGAGCAGGTGATCTCCGTGGATTCCACCAATCCCACCGCCACCATCGTGGATAAGAATAGTACCAGCCCCAAGAACCTGGTCAAGTCTGTAGATGACGATGATGTCTTCATTGGCCAGACTGTTACCTACACCGCTACCTTCACAACTTCCAACTACAGCGGCGCTGGTACAGGTGCAAAGAAGATCGTTACCTACACCATCGAGGATACGCTGCCTGATTTCCTGAAAGATGTAAACGTCACCAGCATCATCGTGGACAATGACGGCAATGCTGGGACGACCGATGATCAGACCAATGTCACCGCGCAGTTTGCTGACAAGAAGATCGTGATCGATTGGTACGACGAGAGCAATTCCAAGTTCCTGTATGATAATGGCGCTACCGTTACCATCACCTACACCGCTGTTGTGACCGACAAGGCCGTCATAGACGGCGCAGGCAACACCAACAAGGTTACTGTCCAGTGGATTACAGAGGGAGAAACCGAACCTGGTCCCGACAAGCTTGAAGATGATCAGACCATCTACACCTACGCCATTGCTCTGAAGAAGGTTGACGACAAGGGCAATCCTCTGTCTGGCGCTGTCTTCCAGTTCCCCTTCTATGTGAAGACCACTGCTGACACTGATGGCGCTTACATCTACGCCGGCACCACTTCTGGCGAAGGCCTGACGAACCAGATCACTACCCCTGCAGACGGCGTGATCGTTGTGAAGGGCGTTGAGTCC
>JAQXNQ010000017.1 GCA_029098085.1 Oscillospiraceae bacterium | reverse complement strand
CCGAAATTATTGACCCGGCAGGCGTTGATCAGAATGGCGGCGCAGCCCGCCGCGATGCCGAACATCCCGGTGAGCCCGCCAATGAGAATGAAGGAAAAGCGCAGCAGCGCCATAGGCTCGTAAAGAGACGGCACCACGAAGGAGCTGATGGCGGTCAGAGCCACCACCATGACCATCGGGGAGCCAATCAGCCCCGCTGTCACTGCCGCGTCACCGATGACCAGCGCACCCACGATGCCCACTGCATGTCCCACCGGCCGCGGCAGCCGCAGACCAGCCTCCCGCATGACCTCATAGATAAAATGGATCAGCAGAGCCTCCAGCATCAGAGGAAAAGGAGTGGTTTCCTCAGCGGCGGCGATGTTGAACAGCAGCAGATGAGGAAGCGTTTCGGGATGGAAGGTGGCCAGAGCCACATAAGTGCCCGGCAGCAGGATGGTCAGCAGGAAGGAAACCATCTTCAGAAACCGGATCAGCGCCGTAAAATAGGGACGATGAGCATAATCATCAAAGCTCTGGAAATTCTCAATGAAAAGACTCGGGGTAATCAGAGCGTAGGGTGTGCCGTCCAGCAGAATGGCCACCCGACCTTCGGCGATTTTGGCGCAGAGGGTATCCGGCCGCTCGGTCACGCCCACCTCGCTGAAGGGCGAAAGGGTATCCCCTTCCAGAAAGGGACGGAGATAGCCGGTGTCCAGCACCAGCGGAAGCTGCACCCGCGCCAGCCGACGGCGGATCTCCCGGAGCAGCAGCGGCGAAACGGCGTCGGTCATATAAACCAGACACCCCTCAGTGTGGCTCCGCTTTCCCACCTGAAAGGACTCAAACTTCAGATATTCCGATTTCATCCGCCGCCGGATCATGGTCATATTGATTTTCAGAGGCTCGGTGAAGCCCTCCCGGGAACCTCGCTCGTTGACCTCGCTATCCGGCTCTCCCACCGATCGGAAGGAAAATCCCTGAGCTCCCAGGGCAATGGCGCCCGGTACTCCATCAATGAGAATGACCACAAAGCCGGACATGGCCAGGGTGAAGACCTCCTCAAAGGTCTTGACCTCCTTCTGATCCGCCGCCATGACGGTTTGCCGCAGGATAAAATCACGGATGTCAGACGGCGACGGCTGGGGGCCAAAATCCTCCGTCAGCAGTGGACGGGCCACCATCTGAGCCAGCAGGCTCAGATTCACCATGCCCTCCATCATCACAAGGCTCAGGGACACCTCCCCGATGATCAATTCCTTTTCGATATAATCCGCCGTGCCGGAAAGCAGCTCCCGCATGATCTGCAGATTTTGTTTTCGGCTTTCAACGAGATGATCCTGTTCAGACATGGCAATCCTCCTCCCGGGCGCATAATCGCACAAAATTCAGCGATACTGAAGATACAGGTCCGCTGCAGCCCTGTGGAGAGTATGCGTCTCTCTGAAGAGAAATATGCGCCGCTCCCTTCTGCGGCGGCTGACCGAAAGGATGTGAAGCCGTGATCGTTTTTTTCCGGGCGATTCTGCTGTACCTGCTGATTATCTTTTCCATGCGGCTCATGGGGAAACGACAGCTGGGCGAGCTGCAGCCCTCTGAGCTGGTGGCCACCATACTGATTTCCAATATCGCTTCCCTGCCCATTGAGGACACCGCCATTCCCATGGCGACGGGGGCGATTCCCATTATCGTGCTGGCGGGGTTTGAGATGATCCTGTCCAGCATCGCCCTACACTGCAAGCCTCTGAGGACGCTGCTGTCCGGCCGGCCGGTGGTTCTGATCAAGGACGGAAAGCTGGATCAGAAGGCCATGAAGAAAATGCGCTTTTCTATCGACGATCTGCTTGAATCCCTGCGGGGCAGCGGCGTTTTTGATCTGAAGGACATCTGGTATGCCGTGGTGGAGACCAACGGCAAAATCAATGTCATGCAGCGGTTTCCTGCCAAAACAGTCACGGCAGAGATGAGCGGACTGAAGGGAAGCGATACGGCGCCGCCGGTGGTCATCATATCCGATGGGAAGATTCTGCGGAAAGCCCTTCCCATTTACGGCATCACCGAGCAGTGGATCGCCGCCACCCTGCGGCAGGAAAAAATTTCGCTTCAGGAGGTTTTTCTGATGACGGCTGACGAAAACCGCCAGTATCTGATCGTTCCCCGGGAGAAAAAGGAGGAAAGGCCATGAAGCGCCTGGCTGTCAGCATCGCCATTATCAGCGCCATTGTCATTCTGGAAAGCTGGGGACTTTTCTGGGTGCGGGATTACACCGCAGACCTGTCCAGCCAGCTCACTGCCCTGAGCCAGCAGCTGGATCACCCCGAGGAGGTGCTGGAACAGCTGGACCGGATCGAGGAGCAGTGGCACGAAAACCGAAAACTGATGAGCCTTTTCATCCACGAGAAGGTCATGGATGATTTTGAGGAAAACGCCGCCGAAGCCCGTCTGCGACTGCAGACCGGGGAACCGGAGGCGGCTCTGCGGCTGCAGATGGCCGCGGAAGCCGCAAAGGAAATCTGGGAGCGGGAAAAGCCGAGCCTGCAGAATGTGCTGTAGGATTTCAAACGACAAGCTCTTCTGTTCATCCGGAAACCGTTTTTTCATGCAAAACGCCGCCCTCCCGATGCAGGAAGGGCGGCGCTTATCACAGTGTATGCAGAGAAATAGAGAAATCCGGATATTACAGACCGAATTCTTCCTTGACCTGAGCCAGCTTGGCCAGCACGAAATCCAGATCCTCTTTGGTGTGAGCAGCGGAGATCTGGGTGCGGATGCGGGCCTTGCCCTGGGGAACCACGGGATAGCAGAAGCCGACCACATAGACGCCCAGCTCCAGCATACGGGCAGCCACCTTGACGGCCAGAGGCGCGTCGTACAGCATGATGGCCACGATGGGATGGGTGCTTTCGATGATGTCGAAGCCCAGCTTCTTGATCTCTTCGCGGAAGTAACGGGTGTTTTCCATGACGCGGTCACGGTAGGCAGTGGTGCTTTCCAGCATCTCGAAGGTCTTCAGAGCGCCGCAGGCGATGGAAGGAGCCAGGGTGTTGGAGAACAGGTAGGGACGGCTCTTCTGACGCAGGATGTCGACGATTTCCTTCCGGGCGGAGGTGTAGCCGCCGGAAGCGCCGCCCAGAGCCTTGCCCAGGGTGCCGGTGATGATGTCCACACGGCCCTGCACGCCGCAGAACTCGGGGGTGCCGCGGCCGGTGTCGCCCACAAAGCCCACGGCATGGCTGTCGTCCACCATGACCAGAGCTTCATACTTGTCGGCCAGGTCGCAGATGCCCTTCAGGTTGGCGATAATGCCGTCCATGGAGAAGACGCCGTCGGTGGCGATCATCTTGATCCGGGCGCCGGCAGCATCCGCTTCCTTCAGGCAGCGCTCCAGATCTTCCATATTGTTGTTCTTGTAACGGAACCGCTTGGCCTTGCAGAGGCGAACGCCGTCGATGATGGAGGCGTGGTTCAGCTCGTCGGAGATGATGGCGTCCTGCTCGGTCAGCAGGGTCTCAAACAGACCGCCGTTGGCGTCGAAGCAGGAGGAGTACAGGATGGTGTCCTCGGTGCCCAGGAAGCGGGAAATGGTGGCTTCCAGCTTCTTATGGATCTCCTGGGTGCCGCAGATAAAGCGGACGGAGGACAGGCCGTAGCCCCAGCTGTCATAGCTTTCCTTGGCAGCGGCGATGATCTCGGGGTTGTCGGCCAGACCCAGGTAGTTGTTGGCGCACATGTTGATAACGCCCTTGGCAGCCACGGTGTCAATGCGGCTCTGCTGGGGGGTAGTGATGATCCGCTCGTCCTTGTACAGGCCGTCTCTCTTAAACTGTTCTACCGTCTCGCGGTACAGGTCCAGTGCCTTCTGATTCATGGCAAATTCCTCCTTATTCCTCGTCAGCGTGGGTCCAGTCCAGCACAACCTTGCCGCACTGACCGCTGTTCATGATGTCAAAGCCCTTCTGGAAGTCTTTGAAGTCGAACTTGTGGGTGATGATCTTTTCGATGTTCAGGCCGCTGTTGAGCATGGCCATCATTTTGTACCAGGTCTCGAAGATCTGACGGCCGTAGATGCCCTTGATCTCCAGGCAGTTCCAGACGATCTTGTTCCAGGGCACCACGGTTTCCTTGCCCTGAATGCCCAGCACCGCGATCCGGCCGCCGTTGTACATATTGTCGATCATGGAGTTGAAAGCAGCGCCGTTGCCGGACATTTCCAGACCCACGTCGAAGCCCTCGGTGATGCCCAGCTCGGCCATCTTGTCCTCCAGCTTCTCTCTGGCGACATTGACGGTCTCACAGCCGCAGATCTCCTTGGCCAGGTTCAGACGGTAGTCGTTGACGTCGGTGATCACCACATGACGGGCGCCCACATGGCAGCAGATGGCGGCAGCCATGATGCCGATGGGGCCGGCGCCGGTGATCAGCACGTCCTCACCGATCATGTCATAGGTCAGAGCGGTGTGAACAGCGTTGCCCAGGGGATCGAAGGAAGAGCAGAGCTCCTCGGGAATGCCGGGTTCCACCTTCACCACGTTGAACTGAGGAATCACCAGGTACTGGGCAAACGCACCGTCCCGGTTGACGCCCACGCCGACGGTTTCCTTGCAGAGATGACGTTTGCCGGCCTTGCAGTTGCGGCAATGTCCGCAGGTGATGTGGCCTTCGCCGGAGACGATGTCGCCGATCTGATAGCCTCTGACATTGCTGCCCATCTCCACGATTTCGCCCACAAACTCATGGCCGATGGTGATGGGAGGCTTGATGGTCGCCTGAGACCAGGGATCCCAGTTGTAGATGTGCAGATCGGTGCCGCAGATGGAGGTGTAATGAATCTTGATCTTTACATCATCCACGCCGGTCTGGGGAACGGGAACCTTTTTCAGGGTAAGACCCGGGCCTCTTTCTTCTTTGACCAGTGCATACATGGTTTCCATGATGATTACCGCCTTTCTGTCGCTGTTCAGAAGGAAATTGTGTTTTTCAAACGGACAATTACGCATAATCTGTCCTTCATATCTATAGTGTACCCGATATTTGTCTGCAAGTCAAGAACTTTTTCATAAAAATTTCATTCCGGTAAAGAAAGTTTTTCCGCAAAATACATTCGTACTCCGGAAGAAATGGCTTTGTGAAAAATGCGGAATATTTTCTAAAAACAGATTGAACTTTTCTTCTTTTTCAGTTATAATAGAGAAATAAGAGCCTGAAAGGACGGGTGCATTATGCTGGACGCAGTCAACCTGCAGAAAACAACCATGAAAGAAGAATATAAGCCGGAAAGCCGTAAGCTCAAGGAAGAGCTGGCTATGCTGCAGCTGAAAATAAAGGAAAACAAGCTGCCGGTCATCATCCTGTTCGAGGGCTGGAGCGCCGCCGGCAAGGGAAGCCTGATTTCCGACATGATCCTGACGCTGGATCCCCGGAATTTCAAGGTTTATTCCACCATGCCGGCCTCCGCCGAGGAGCAGCGCAAGCCTCTGCTCTGGCGGTACTGGCAGATGATCCCCGCCAAGGGACAGATGACCATTCTGGACCGCAGCTGGTATCAGGATGTCTCCATCGCCCGGCTGGAGCAGGATCTCAGCGATGAGGAAGTCTTCCGCCGGATGGACAGCATCAAAACCTTCGAGCGGCAGCTGACCGATGATGGCTATCTGATCATCAAGTTCTTCCTCCACATCTCCCAGAAGGAGCAGAAACGTCGGCTGGATAAGCTGGAAGAGGACAGCAATACCCGCTGGCGGGTCACCAAGCAGGACCGGCACCGCAACCGGCAGTATGCAGAGTATTACCGGGTTTTCGATCAGACGCTGGACTATACCAGCACCGAAAACGCGCCCTGGCATCCGGTATCCTGCCACGACAAGCGCAGCGCTCTGATCGAAATTTACCACACCGTCATTGATTCCATCGAGCGGGCGCTGGAGCAGAAGGCGCTTCCCCATCCCGTCAGCCCCATCACCGCCGCGGATCATTTCAATCTGGTCCGGATGCCCCGACTGGCCGATGTGGATCTGGACCGGGAGGTCACCGAGGAGGAGTACCGGCGGCTGCTGAAAAAGAAGCAGGCCCGGCTCCGCGAGCTGCACAATGAAATCTATCAGCGGAAGATTCCGGTCATCGTCTGCTACGAAGGCTGGGATGCGGCCGGAAAGGGCGGCAACATCAAGCGGGTGGCCGCTGCACTGGATCCCCGGGGCTATGAAGCCATTCCCATTGCCAGTCCTTCGCCGGAGGAGCTGGCCCACCATTACCTCTGGCGGTTCTGGCGGCGGCTGCCCAAGACCGGCCATGTTGCCATCTTTGACCGCACCTGGTACGGACGGGTCATGGTGGAGCGGCTGGAGGGCTTCTGCACCGAGGACGACTGGCACCGGGCCTTCACCGAGATCAACGAGTTTGAAAAGGAGCTGCATGACTGGGGCGCCATCATCGTCAAGTTCTGGGTTCATATTGATAAGGATGAACAGCTCCGGCGGTTCACCGACCGGCAGAATACCCCCTCCAAGCAGTGGAAGATCACCGATGAGGACTGGCGCAACCGGGCCAAGTGGGATCAGTACGAGGTGGCGGTGGACGACATGCTGCAGCTGACCTCCACCGATTTTGCCCCCTGGACCATCATCGAGTCCAACGACAAGAAATTTGCCCGGCTGAAGGCGCTGACCACTCTGATCGACGCCATCGAAAACCGCATCGGCAAGTAACAGGCCGGCGGTTTCCGTAAAAGCGGCAAGCCTCCTGCCGCTGTGTGCATAATCAGAACGTTCCGCCTAAAATGATATGCTCCCTACAGAGCGGCACCCGAAATGACAAAAGGCTTCGGGGCTGCCTATAGGGAGCATTGTTATGATAAAGAAGAATCCGTGCCGCAGAGAGTTCATCCGGTGCGATTCAAGCGCAGCGGAAAAATCGGCAGGTATTGTCAGCACCAAAAGAAAATGGACGCCGGCGCCGTGTTTGAGATTTTGAAATGTAAGTCTTATCCCCTCTTCGGCTGTTCCATTCAGGTCACGGATGAGGGAAACAGGCTTTGATCGTTTCGCCCTTTGCCCACATTCTTTTTGCCTGATTCAGAGTCAGTGTGCCATTTGCCCACTCTTCATCAGGATTTTCGCGATGATACCAGTCATCCTCCCAGCCGCAGATTCCACAGGTGTCGTGGGTTCCCTCACCATCCAGCTGGTTTGGCGTTCCGCAGCAAGGACAAGCATATTTTTCAGCATCCATCTTTCTGCCTCTCTCTTCCAATGTGCATCGGCGGTTTCGGGTGAGCCGTTGTCTTCCGCCATGGTAGCCTCAAACTCTGTGCCCAATGAGGGCGGCGTTTTTCGGAAACAGGATGATCCTCAGCTGAAATCGATCCCGTCGCAGATATCCTGCAGTGCTTTCCCATCAAAGAACGGCGTTCGCATGACCTCCTCGACGCTGGTGAAATTCCGGGTTTCCTCACCATACCAGACGTCAATGCTTGTGCGGCTGGTCGGGTCTATCCCACAATCCCTGCCCTGATACCGAAACAGGATATGAGAAAAGAGGGACTCAATTCGGCTCTGCAACTCGGCTGCTTTCACAGAATATCACGGTTTTCCTTTCCTTCTTCGTCAACAGGCTCTCTGCAGTGATTTCGATGATACCGGTACAACAGAAAGCCCACAGACAAATGACTGCGGGCTTGATCTGGCGCGCCACACAGGACTCGAACCTGTGACCTTTTGATTCGTAGTCAAACACTCTATCCAGCTGAGCTAGTGGCGCATCTTCAGTTTTCGCTGTCGTTCCCGACAACGTCATTTATTCTACCACAACAAATCTGGTTTGTCAACGGTTTTTTCGAATTTTCCAAAAATTTTTTTTCGGCGGCAGAGTTTCTTCAGAAAAGCCCTGCCGCCGACCGTTTTACTTCCGTTCCTTAAAGCGCTTCCAGACCGGCGCCAGTGCCAGACAGATCAGCACGCTCGCCGCGCAGCAGACCAGCCAGAGAATCTGCACCGAGCTCCAGCCGCCCTTTTCCGCCAGCAGGCCGATGCCGTATCCGGACAGGGCACTGCCGATATAGCAGCAGGCGTTGAGGATCCCCACCGAGGCGGAGGTTCTGCCGTACCGCACAAAGGCGGTGGGCATCAGGCTGATCAGAGCGGTGTTGCAGCCGGTGGTGCAGGAGGTCACAACGGCAAACAGCACAACGGTCAGCAGAAGGCTCCTGCTGCCGACCAGCATCAGCGCCGCGATGGCCGCTCCGCCCACTCCAAACATCAGCGCCGCAATGCTCTGCTCGTTGGGCATTTTTTTGCGCAGCGGAGTAATAATATAAACGCCGCACAGGTTGACCAGCGGCAGAAACGCCGTGATAAAAATGGAGAAGGCCGAGGAGGTGCCGAAGTTTCCGGAGGCGTATTCCGGCATCCAGGTCACCACGCCATCCTTCAGCATGCCCATGGCGATGATGGGCAGCAGCGTCCCGAGGGCGCCTGAGGTCAGCATCAGCTTCCAGAGGTTGGCGGGCTTTGCAGCCGTCTCCTCCGGCGCAGCCGTCCGGGAATCGGTTTGCCTGCCGTGCTGCTCACTATAGCGCTCCACCCGTCGGATGGCAATCTGCCACCAGACCGCAGCGGCAGCCATCAGAATGCCGCTGAACAGGAAGATGACCCGCCAGCCCGAAAGGGCGACAATGCCCGCCGTCAGCAGATAGGTCAGGCAGGTGCCCACCGCGCAGGAGGACTGAATATTGACGCAGGCCTTGTACAAAGCCTGCTCCGGCATGTACATGGAAAAGAGCCGCAGAATGGGCGACCAGATCAGAGACTGGGCCAGACCGTTGACCCCCCAGACCACCGCCAGAAACAGATAGCTTCCGGACAGGCCGGCCGCCAGATTGCACAGCGCCGAAATCGCCACGCCGCACAGCGCCATCACCCGGGGAGGAAGATAGTCGCCGATGATGCCGCCGACCAGCTGGCCCGCTCCGTAGCAGATAAACATGATGGTCGCAATCAGCCCCAGCATGGAGGTGCTGTAGCCCATATCCGCACCGATTTCCACCATGGAGGCGGCATAATTCAGCCTTCCCAGATAGGAAATAAAATAGGTAATCCAGCAGGTACCGAACAACAGATTCAGTGTTTTCCGGTCGTAAATCTTTCCCGGCAGAGCCGGAAGCGTTTTGGCCGCCACGCTCATCCATCCTCTCGCACATCTTACTCACAAAGCAATGGCCTGCGATCCGCCGCAGCGCCCTATGTATTATACCGCCGATGCGGCAAAATGTAAAGAACAAGTAAAAGCAAAAGCAAACTTCTGTATTTTGATCATGGACACACAGGCAAAAATGTGCTTTTTTGGCCTTCTGCGCTTCTTTTTCGTAAAATTCGGGTAAAATTTTCTTTTTCGATTTTTTGTCCACGGCACTGCTTCTCCCTGAAAACTGCGCTCTTTTCATCCGTACACGGCGCATTTCAGACCTTTTGCGACAATTTTCTGCTGTAAATTCTGCGTAAAGTTTTATCTTGTCCTTCTGAATGGGTAGTGCATTCCGGCAGGATTCATGTTATAATGAATTTGTCGGCGCATTTAAGCAGGCGCCATTTCCCGCGGACTCGTTCTCAAACCGGACCGCGGCAAAATCAAGCAGACAAAAGGAGACATTTCATGAGTCTTTTGAA
>JAQXNQ010000016.1 GCA_029098085.1 Oscillospiraceae bacterium | reverse complement strand
GTCAGATCATAGTGACTGAAATTCCAGAAGCCCCTGACGCCCAGCTTTACCAGCACGCCGGCCAGATCGTGAGCCGCCTCCTTGGGAATACAGAGAATGGCCACGGTGGGCTTCATTTCCTGGCAGAAGGGCACCAGCTCGGCGGCGTCCCGGATGGTCAGCTCGCCCACCTGCTCCCCGACGATTCTGGGGTTGCTGTCGAATACCCCCACCAGCTCAAAGCCCCGGGAAGAGAAATCCATATGCTGGCTGATGGCCCGGCCCAGGTTGCCGGCCCCCAGCAGAATGGCTCTGCGGTGTTTTCCCAGACCCAGAATCCGCCCGATCTCGTCATGCAGCCCCTTGACATTGTAGCCGTAGCCCTGCTGTCCGAAGCCGCCGAAGCAGTTCAGATCCTGCCGGATCTGGGAGGCGGTCAGTCCCATTCTGCGGGAAAGGTCGCCGGACGAAATGCGTACGACGCCCTCCGCCATCAGCTCCTTCAGAAAACGGTGATACCGCGGGAGCCGCCGGACGACTGACAGGGAAACACTTTTTGCCATAATCACTTACTCCTTATTATGTGCCGAAGCTCCCCCGCCGAAGGATATTCAGCGGGGGAAGCCGCTGTCTTATGCCATCAACGCGTCCAGACGCTCTCCGATGGCGGCCATGAACTCCTCGGTGGAGACGGCCTTCTTGCCGGGAATGGTGGACAGGGCCGCCAGGTCGCCGGACATGACGCCCTCCTCGATGGTCTGGATGGTGGCCCGCTCCAGCTTGTCGGCATAAGCGCACAGCTCGGGCAGACCGTCCAGCTCGCCCCGCTTGCGGAAGGCGCCGGACCAGGCGAAGATGGTGGCCACCGGGTTGGTGGAGGTGCGCTCGCCCTTCAGGTACTTGTAATAGTGGCGCTGCACCGTGCCGTGGGCGGCCTCGTATTCATACACGCCATCGGGAGAGACCAGCACCGAGGTCATCATGGACAGGCTGCCGAAGGCGGTGGCCACCATGTCGGACATGACGTCGCCATCGTAGTTCTTGCAGGCCCAGATATAGCCGCCCTCCGACCGGATGACCCGGGCGACGGCGTCGTCGATGAGGGTGTAGAAGTACTCGATACCGGCGGCCTCGAATTTCTCCTTATACTCTGCCTCGTAGATTTCGGCGAAGATGTCCTTGAACCGGTGGTCGTACTTCTTGGAGATGGTGTCCTTGGTGGCGAACCACAGATCCTGCTTCTGATCCAGGGCGTAGTTCATGCAGGCCCGGGCGAAACTTTCAATGGACGCGTCGATGTTGTGCAGGCCCTGAATGATGCCGGAGGTGGCAAAATCATGGATCAGCTGTCTCGTTTCATTGCCCTCGCTGTCGGTGACCACCAGCTCCGCTTTGCAGCCGGCGGGGACGGTCATCTCGGTGTTCTTGTACACATCGCCGTAGGCATGACGGGCGATGGTGATGGGCTTTTTCCAGCCGGGGATATAGGGATTGATGCCCTCCACCAGAATGGGGGCGCGGAAGACGGTGCCGTCCAGCAGGGCGCGGATGGTGCCGTTGGGGGATTTCCACATCTCCTTCAGGCCGTACTCGGGCATCCGGGCAGCGTTGGGGGTGATGGTGGCGCACTTGACCGCCACGCCGTATTTTTTGGTGGCCATGGCGGAGTCGATGGTCACCTGGTCATTGGTCTCGTCCCGGTGGGGCAGGCCCAGGTCGTAGTACTCGCTTTTCAGGTCCACATAGGGAAGGATCAGGGTGTCCTTGATCATCTTCCAGAGGACACGGGTCATCTCGTCGCCGTCCATCTCCACCAGAGGCGTTTTCATCTGAATTTTGGCCATGGGAAGTTCCTCCTTCTCGCTCAGTCCCTGCCGTACCCGGCAGCGTAGTAATTCATCAGACAGCCCTCCAGGATGATGGTCTTCTCATCCTCGGTGAGGCCTTTGACATAGAGGGTGATGTCCCGGACGCCGTCCTTGCCGATCATCTTGCCGGAGATGGTCTCCTGACCGGTGCGGATGGCCTCCCGGATGCCGGGAACGAAGAGGGTGTCGCCGGATTCGTAACCGAAGGGCTCGCTCTCATCGATGGTGAAGGGCAGAATGCCCCAGTTGATGCAGTTGGAGCGGTAGCGCTTGGTGGCGTAGCTGTAGGCGATATTGGCGCAGCCGCCCAGCACCTTCTGGCAGGAAGCGGCCTGTTCCCGGGCGGAGCCGTCGCCGGGGCGGCAGGCAAAGACACCGGAGCCGAAGGTGGTATGCTTCAGAGTCTCGGCAGGGTCGGAAACCACCTTGCCCAGCGCCTCCAGCAGCTCAGTGGGCGCTTCCCCATCCCATCTGGCGTCCTCCAGAGCCTTGCAGGCCTTGGACAGGCCCACATACTCCGGCACCCGGCGGGACAGGGCAAACTCGGACAGCTTCAGGGGGTTGGAACGGTAGGACGAGGTCTCGCCGGAGGGAATCAGCTCGTCGGTGGTGGTGACGGGATCCCGGATGACGGCGCAGAGCCGCACCAGCAGATTGTCCTGCAGCGGGTGCATCCTGGGCCAGTCGGTGATGTTGGGACCCAGCTTCAGCTGCGCATCGGGATCGGCCTTGCCGAAGCCGTAGTAGCAGCGTTTTTTGTAGATCTCACCGTCATAGACGTATTCCATTCTGGGAGCTTCGTAGTCGATCTCGGCAGCGGAGGTCAGCACGCCGCCGTTTCTCGCCGTGGCGGCGATGGAGCGGGCGTCCATCAGGGCCACCGAGGCGATCTGTCCCTGCCCGGGCTTGGAACCCTCGCGATTGGGGAAGTTGCGGGTGGTGTGGCGGATGGACAGGCCGTTGTGAGAAGGCACATCCCCCGCACCGAAACAAGGGCCGCAGAAGGCGGTCTTCATGATGCAGCCAGCCTCCAGCAGGGTGGCCGCCACGCCGTTTCGGGTGACGGCCATGCTGACCGGCACCGAAGCGGGATAGACATTGAGGGCGAAGTCTCCGTTTCCGGTAGAGCCGCCGTTCAGGATCGCCGCCGCCTCGCAGAGATTCTCAAACAAACCGCCCGCGCAGCCGGCGATGACGCCCTGATCCACCAGCACCTTGCCGTCGTGGATCTTATCGGTCAGGTGCATCTCCACCTGGCCGCCGAATTTCTTATTGCCCTCCTCCTCGATCTTTTTGAGGATGGTGTAGGGGTCACTTTGCAGCTCCCGGATGGTATAGGCCATGGAGGGATGGAAGGGCAGCGCGATCATGGGCTCGATTTCGGACAGGTCGATGGCGATCATCCGGTCGTAATAGGCGGTCTTGCCGGGATGGAGGGCTTTGTACCGCTCGGGCTTGCCGTGGACGCGGTAGAACTGCTCCACCTTTTCGTCGGTCTCCCAGATGGAGGACAGGCAGGCGGTCTCGGTGGTCATGACGTCGATGCCCAGCCGGAAGTCCACCGACAGATTGCCGATGCCGGGGCCGGCGAATTCCAGTACCCGGTTGGTGACAAAGCCCTGTCCGAAGACAGCGCCGCAGAGGGCGATGGCCACGTCGTGGGGGCCGACGCCGTGACGGGGCGCGCCGGTCAGATACACCAGCACCACCTCAGGGGCGTCGATGTCATAGGTGTTCTCCAGCAGCTGCTTGACCAGCTCAGGGCCGCCCTCGCCCACGCCCATGCAGCCGATGGCGCCGTAGCGGGTATGGCTGTCCGAGCCGAGGATCATGTTGCCGCAGCCGGCCATTTCCTCCCGGGCGTACTGATGGATGACCGACTGGTTGACCGGCACATAGATGCCGCCGTACTTCTTCGCTGCCGACAGGCCGAAGACATGGTCGTCCTCGTTGATGGTGCCGCCCACGGCGCAGAGGGAGTTGTGGCAGTTGGTCATGGCATAGGGGATGGGGAAGCGCTGCAGGCCGCTGGCCCGGGCGGTCTGGATGATGCCCACATAGGTGATGTCGTGGGACATGAGGGCGTCGAATTTCAGCCGCATCTTTTTGGGATCCCGCGACTTGTCGTGGGAGCGCATGATGCTGTAGGCCATGGTGTTTTCTCTGGCGTCGGCGGGGGCGGGCAGGTCGGCCGAAGCCCCTGCCGGGATCACCTTTCCGTCCACCAGATAAACGCCGGATTCTCTCAGTTCAATCACTTGATTTCCTCCTTTATAACAGCGCGGGACAGGACTTTCCCGCTTTATATCATGGGCTTTGCTCAGACCTTCAGCGAGGCGGTTTCACCCAGCAGGTCACGGTTTGCTTCCAGAATGGGGTTTACGCAGTCCTGCAGGAACTCGTCCACCTGCTCGGGAGCCCGGCCCACAAAGTGGATGGGCTGCATCTCGCTGAGGATTTCCTCACGGGTCAGGTTGAACAGCGGGTCGGCGCAGACCCGGTCGATGAGGTCGTTCTCGCCGCCCTCTTCCTTGACCACCCGGGCCGCCGCCTGGGAGTGCTGCCGCAGCCGCTCGTGGAGCTCCTGACGGTCGCCGCCCTTCTTGACGGCCTGCATCATGATGTTTTCGGTGGCCATAAAGGGCAGCTCCTTCATAACCCGGGCGGTAACGACCTTGGGATAGACCACCAGACCGGAGGTGACGTTGAGCATGATGTTCAGGATGGAATCCACCGCCAGGAAGGCCTCGGCCACGGCGATGCGCTTGTTGGCGGAATCGTCCAGCGTCCGCTCGAACCACTGGGTGGCAGAGGTGAAGGCAGGGTTCAGGCTGTCGGTGATCACATAGCGGGACAGGGAGGTGATCCGCTCGCTGCGCATGGGATTGCGCTTGTAGGGCATGGCGGAGGAACCGATCTGGTTCTTCTCGAAGGGCTCCTCCATCTCCTTGAAGTTCTGCAGAATCCGCAGGTCATTGGAGAACTTGGAGGTGCTCTGCGCCACGCCGGACAGGGTGGCCAGCACGGCGGCGTCGATCTTTCTGGAGTAGGTCTGACCGGACACCGGCACCACGCCGTCAAAGCCCATCTCCTCGCAGATATAGGCGTCCATCTGCTTGATCTTGGCGGTGTCGCCCTCAAACAGCTCCACAAAGCTGGCCTGGGTACCGGTGGTGCCCTTGGAGCCCAGCAGCTTCAGGTTCCTGATCCGGTAGTCGATCTCGTCCAGGTCGTACAGCAGCTCGTTCATCCAGAGGGTGGCCCGCTTGCCCACGGTGGTCAGCTGGGCGGGCTGCAGATGGGTGTAGGCCAGGCAGGGCAGACTCTTGTATTCCTCAGCGAATTTAGCGAGGTTGGCCAGCACATTGAGGATCTTGCGGCGCACCACCTGCAGGGCGTCCCGCAGGATGATGATGTCGGTGTTGTCTCCCACATAGCAGGAGGTGGCGCCCAGGTGGATGATGCCCTTGGCGTTCGGGCACTGCACGCCGTAAGCGTAGACATGGCTCATGACGTCGTGGCGGACCAGACGCTCCCGCTCCTCGGCCACTTCATAGTTGATGTCATCGGCATGGGCCTCCAGCTCGGCGATCTGCTCCTCCGTGATGGGCAGGCCCAGCTTGTGCTCCGCCCGGGCCAGGGCGATCCAGAGCCTTCTCCAGGTCTTGAACTTTTTGTCGGCAGAAAAAAGATACTGCATTTCCTCACTGGCATACCGGGTGCCAAAGGGGCTTTCGTAGCTTTGATACATAGTCAGGTTCCTTTCTCTTTTGCGTCCCGCAGGCGGGCATTATCCTGATAAACATCCATGATTCTTTATTGTACCATAAAACCTTCTGTGAAGCAATTCACAATACACAGGTTTTTGCAGTCTTTTGCGGATAAAAATAAGCTTTTTTGTCAGCAAAGCCGTCTGAAGACAGAAAAGTCCCCGGTTTCCGCAAGGGAAACCGGGGGCATGCAGAGGGAGGCAGACCCGGCCACAGGCAGCAGGCAATCCGGCTTTTCTCCGTCCCGCATGGATTTCTCTTTATAAGCAGCGTCCGGCGGACAGGTACCTTCCCCAGTCCTCCCGGGCGATCCGGCAGAAGGCGTCGCAGCCCTTCGCCAGCAGCGCTTCGTCGAAGGTAAAGGCCGCGCTGTGCAGCGGCTCAGGGTGGCTTTCGTCCCGGCAGCCCAGCAGCAGCATGGCACCGGGGGCCTGTTCGGTAAAGAAGGCGAAGTCCTCCGCCGTCAGGAAGGGAGCCTGCAGCGCCTCCGCTCCGGGCAGCAGCTCCAGCAGCCGCTCCACCACCCTGCCGTCGCAGCCAAGGGGCGGATACTGGCGGCTGTAGTCCACCTCCGCCCTGACACCGCAGAGGGCAGCGACACCTTCTGCCGTCCGTTTCAGCTCCTGTTCCGCCTTCTCCCGGGCGGCAGCGCTCATGGTGCGCACCGTTCCCTCCAGCTCGCAGCAGTCAGCCACCACATTGTAGACATTGCCCGCCTGCAGCTTTCCCACAAAGACCAGCGCTGCCTCCTCCGGCGGCAGGGACGCCGGAATCCGGTCCAGCAGCGTGGCCATCCTCGCACCGGCCTGCAGGGCGTCCCGTCCCTCCCGGCGCATGGCGCAGTGAGCAGTGCGTCCCAGAAAGCGCACCGTGAACCGGTCGTTGGAGGCCATCAGCGTCCCCCGCCGCAGGCCGATCACCCCGCTGGGCACCGATGCCCAGATATGGCAGCCAAAGACAGCGGCCAGATGCTCCGGCAGGCAGCCCTCTTCGATCATCCGGGCCGCGCCGCCGCCCACCTCCTCCGCCGGCTGGAACAGGAAGCGGACGCTGCAAGGCAGTTCTCCCGCCTCCCGCAGAGCCCGGGCCGCGCCCATGACCATGGCAGCGTGGCCGTCATGGGCGCAGGCGTGCATGACGCCGGGGGTTTCGGACGCGAACGCCAGCCCCGTCTGCTCCTGCAGCGGCAGGGCGTCGATATCCGCCCGCAGCAGGATGAAGGGCTTCCCTTCCCCGGCGGAAAGGTCGCAGTACAGTCCGGTGCCCTCTGCCGCCATCCGGGGCCGATACCCCAGCTCCTCCAGCCGGGCAGACAGCCAGGCGGCGGTCTCCTCTTCCTTGCCGGACAGGCAGGGGTGCCGGTGCAGATGGCGGCGGATATCGATCATATAGCTGAGCTGATCCATAGCGCGTCCCGCGATACCGGGCCTGTTCGGGCGCCCGGTATCATTCCTTTCTTCTGATTTTTCATATCGTTTTCTATCATGAAAATCGTGCTCCGGTACCATCCGCATGCTTCAAAGCTCCGGCAGCAGATCCCGGATCCGGCGTCCCCCGTAGCCGTGCTCGCTGGCGAAACGGCAGGCGGTCAGCACCAGCTCCTCGAAAAAGGGCAGGCATTCGCTGTAATCCCTGTAGAAATACTGCTCGTGGATCAGCAGCTCCAGAAAGCCGCTGCGGCCGGGGCTTTGCAGAATCTTCTCCAGACGGGGAAGCAGGTTTTCCATATTGCAGTTGTTGAGCACCAGATCCACCCGGCCGAAGGTCAGCCCCAGCCCATGATCCACAAAGAAATCCCGCTCCCCCGCCCGGCGGACCAGACTGGCCGGATACCGGTAGGAGACCAGCGTCCGCCCGGAGGCGTCAGTCTCAAAAAAGCCCATGAGGCCCCGTACCCCCAGTTCCTTCAGCACCGGCAGACAGCGCCGGTCGGGGGCACCGAAGTGAACGGTGGTCACCGGGGAAAGGGAGGCTTCTCCCGCGAACCGCAGGATCTCCCGCTGTACCCGTCCGCAGTCCCGGGCGATGGCGGAGCCGTTGTCCCGGTCGTAGGGATAATTGGGCAGCTCCTGTCTGGCGTGGAAGGACAACTGCAGCCAGGAGGCGTTTTCCGCCCATTCTTTCCGATACCGGTCGGTCATCTCAGCCAGACTGAAATGGGGCAGCGGCGGCGAAAAGGGGGTGCGGACATCGGTTTCGTAGAACAGATTCAGGTGGACAGCGGCGCCGTACAGCTCATGGGCTTTCTGATAGACCCGAAGATAGGGGTGGGAAAACAGACTGGGATACCGCTCCGGAAAGGCGGTCAGCTCGTACAGAAAGCGGATGTTGTCGTCCACCGACAGCCGAAAGCCGCCCCAGGCCTCCCGGGGCAGATAGACTGTCGCCTGATCCTCCAGACGCGGATGCCGCAGATCCCGGGCATTCAGCCGGCAGCAGCGCTCCGTCAGCTTCACCCGGCAGACAAAATGATCCCCCTCCCGCCGGGCCAGCAGGCCGTTTACCGTCACCTCTCCGTCGGGCAGTCCCGCCAGCCGGACCGAAACGGTCAGGGCATCCCCGTCCCACTCCCCGTCTGCCGGAAAGAGACAGTCCCCGTCCAGCGGAAAGAGAAAGCGCAGCGCTTTATCCCGGTGCAGCAGATCGCTCATATTCTCGTCCTCCTTAGAATTCCGGTGTGTAGCTCAGCTCCCGGAAGGTATACGCCGCCTTATAGACCACGAGATTCCGGTACTGAATGTGGGAAGCGTAGGTGCCGAAGCCCACTTTGCCGCAGTCGGAAAAGTCCTCCGGATGGGGGTCGGTCATCTCCACCACCAGCTGCCCGTCTACAAAGAAGAAGCAGTGCCCCTCAATGGCCCCGGCCACAATGTGATACACTCTTCCCGTCTCCAGCGGGAAGAGGCTGGTCAGGCACCGGGGCTGGCAGGAGGGATACTTCTCGATGCCCGCCTTATTCAGCCACCAGCCGCCCAGTCCGGCGATGTAGCCCCGTCCGGCGTCCCCCTTCTCCGCGTCCCAGCCGCAGGTCTTCAGCACAAAGTTCAGGTCGTTGCAGCAGGGCGGCACCGCCCGGGCGTCAAACTCCACCAGGGTATCAAAGGGCCAGCTCTGCCGGGTGTAGAGCATGCCGCCCGAGTTGTCCCGGTGCAGGCCGGTGAGCCAGCCGTCCTCCGTCACCGACCAGCTGCCGCTGGCCGCCTCGAAATCCTCCCGCAGAGACGCCTCCGAAAAGGGGCGGCTGTACACCACCGGACAGCGGTCCAGATCGATGGCCTTCTGATCAGCGTAATAGATGCTGCTCATGGTTTTCCTTCCTTTCTGCAGTCCCGCTCAGGCTTCGGGGGCGATGCGGCTGGCCGAAACAATGCGGCCATACCAGTTGGCGTAGGAAACCGGCCCTTCGCTTCCGTTGAAGGAGCGGCGCTCCTCCTCCAGCTCCTCGAGACGCTCCAGCCTCCCCTCCAGATATTCTTCGGTCTGCTCCATGGCCGAGCGGAGCCGGATCAGCAGCGAGCCGTAGCGCATATCCATCACATCCCAGCCCATAGCCTTGTGGATCCGGAACCAGTTCTGCCTGTGGCAGCGGCGCAGCGCCTCCACCCGCTCCAGCAGCCGGGGCAGCTCCTCCCCTGCCAGCCCTCGCAAGGCTTCCCGATCGCCGCTCCGGTAGGCATCGGTCAGCCGCAGACCCAGCTCCGCCTTGATCGCAAGGGCATCCGCCAAACAGGCATAGAACCGGAACAGGCTGTTATACCGGCCGTTTCGCTCCGAGGCTTCCCGGAAGAGCGCCGCCAGCTTGTCATAATGCTCCCCAAGGGGGAGTCCCTTGCAGTGATAGTCAAACAGCCCCATCAGCGGATCCTGCCAGAGCAGATACTTGGAGGCGTTGCATTGCTTCAGATTGCCCTCACTGCAGCCGGGAATCTCGTCCAGCAGCCGCAAGGCGTAGAAATCCTCATAGCGGGCGCCGCAGCAGAACTCAAACCGGCGGCGGAATTTGTCCTCATCAAACGCCCTCGCCCAGCCGTGCTCGGCAAAGAGGGACAGCCCCAGCAGATTGGCCCAGACATTGCACTCGGTGCCGTGGTCTCCCCAGATGGTGGCAAAGACCCGGCGGACGCCCAGCTTTTTGCAGCTCTCCAGCGCCGGATGGGTCGTGGCGAAGGTCATGCCCCAGTTGGGGCCAAAGCCGGTCCAGGTCCAGATGCCGCCGGCAAAAACCGGCTCGCCGAAGGCCCGGTGCAGATTGATGTACCGGCTGTAGAAGGCCTCGTCAAAATGGTAGTAATCCCAGTACACCATCGACACATCCTTCGGCGCCCGGGCAGCCACCTGCCGCAGCCTGCTCTCGTCGGCGCTGTAGTAGCCGCCGTCGCTGCACAGGGCCCGGAAGAACATGTCGCTCCACATCATGGGCTCCAGCCCCAGCCCGCGGACAATCTCCATGACCCGCTCCAGATGCCGCTGCATGATGTCCTCCACCGGAACGACCCCGTGCTCGTCCAGATAGCGGCCCCGGCCCAGATGCCAGGCCTCGTCCATGCCGATGTGAATCCGTTTGGAACGGAAGGGTCTGGAGGCCGCCCGGATCAGGTGCTCGATGAAGACATAGGTCTTTTCGCCGCCCACAAACAGGGTCTCGTGATCCTCCCGGAGCTCCGAAAAGGCCGGCCATTTCAGCACGTCAGTCAGATGTCCCAGGGTCTGGATGCAGGGCACCATTTCGATGCCGAACTGATCGGCGTAGTCATCGCATTCCCGCAGCTCCTCTTCGGTGTACCGGCCCCGCATATAGCCGAAATAAGGCTCCTCCTCCACGGTGTAGCTGTCCTCGCAGTAGAGCATCAGCAGGTTGAGGCCCATCATGGCCATCCGCCGGAGCAGCTCCTTCACCGCCGACACCTTCAGCAGCGCGTTGCCCTGGGAGACATCGAACATGGCTCCGTTTTCGTCAAACTGGGGAATTTCCTCCAGAAAGGCCTCTCCTTTCCCGGCCCGCAGCTCCTCCAGCAGCAGAGAGAAGCCCCGGAAAAAGGCGTTTTTCGTGTGATGGCAGATGACAGCGCCCGCCTTTTCCAGCGTAACGGTCAGCCTTCCTTCCTCCCAGAGGCGGGCCCGCAGCGGAAGGCCTTCCCCTTCGGACAGGGCAAAGCCATAGTCTTCGCTCAGGGCGGAAAGGCCCGGCAGCAGGGCCGGATCCAGGGCACTGATATCAAACAGAATGGGGTTCATCTTATTTCCTCTTTTTCCGGCGGCATCTCCCGCCTCTTCTCTTTTGTTTTCATACGCTGCAGCCGGATCAGCTGCTCCCATTATAGCATATCTGCCATAAAATAAACAGTCCGTGTTCTTTTTTTCATTGTGTTTCCTTCAGGGAAAAGATCTGAGCAGCCTGGAGAAGGTCTGAAAGCCGGATGCACCATACAAAGATCTCCCGCACTTTTTCAGCTCATTCCCCGCTGTCCGGAAAATCCGGACCGATTATGGGAAAACGGTGCGGATTTCCGTATTTCCGTTGACAACCCTGCCGCTTCCGCCTATACTGAAGGCGAAGATTCAAAGGAGGCGCCTATGAAAACCGAAGAACTGAATCATCCCGGGTCCGCGTCCACCCCTCTCTGTCCGCCGGACGTGGAGCAGGATCCCATTCTGAACGCTGCAAAGAGCCTGCTGACCGTTCGGGCAAAGGGCAGCCGGGCGGAGGTGACCTTCCTTCGCCGGACGGAGCAGGGGCTGACCCCGCTGCTCCGACAGCAGGGCTTTATCGGTGCCGGAGGTCTGACCCGCAGCAAGCGGGAGGGGGATCGCTGCACCCCGGCGGGCATCTTCCTCCCCGGCATGGCCTTCGGCCTGCAGGACAACCCCGGCACCGCCCTGCCCTACCGGAGGCTCCAGTCCGGCGACGGCTGGGTGGACGACTGCGCTTCACCCCTCTACAACCGCTTCGTTCCCGCCGGAACGCCCCGGTGCTGGCGCTCGGCGGAGGATATGGCGGCGGAAACCGTGGCCTACGCCCTGGGCTTTGAGATCCGCTGCAACCCCGACTGTCTGCCGGGGCTGGGCTCCGCCATCTTCCTGCACTGCACCACCGGTACCCCCACCGCCGGCTGCGTCTCTCTGCCACGGGCAGATGTGGAGCGGCTGCTGCAGCTGGTGACGCCGGAGACGGTCATTGTCATAACAGATCAGACGATTTGAGCTTTACGCGGCGCTGTCCTTCGGCGCCGCATTTCTTCATCCGAACGGTCCCGCCGGAAGGCTTGCATTCACAAAATCTTCATGATATACTGGTACTGTCACCTGTAATTCGGAAATAAGGAAATTTCTTTACAGATAAAGTTCCAATTCTATCCGGGCGGTCTTTGCAGCCTTTTGGAAGGAGCATTCATAAAAAAGAAAAGCGTCTACCAGAGCCTTGTCATCTCGAATTTTGTGGTTCTGCTGGTGGCCATTGTGGTGGCCACCGTCTCGTTCCAGGGCTACAACCGCTTCAGCAGCGCCCAGGCGGAGGACTACAATACCGTCATCCTCCGGCAGATCCGGGAGACCTTCGACGAAAAGATGAACAACATCAACAAGCTGATGCTGGACGTTTCCTTCAACAGCGATGTCAGCAGTCTGTCCTTTTCCGGCAGTACCCTCAGCGACCTGAAGCGCTACCGGTCGGTGCAGGTCATGAAGACGCTGGATGAATACGCCGTGGTCTACAATTTCATCGATTCCATCGCTCTTTACTATGCCGGCTCCGACCGGATCATCTCCAATTCCAGCGCCTATGCCTCCTCCGACCTCTACCTGAAAAACGCCGACGAAATTCTGGATCGGGTGATTCTGGAGAATTTCATCAATGCCAGCCTGACTCTGGAGGTCTCCCGCTGCCTCTTTTTCAACCTGATGGGCACCGCCATCAAGGTCATCAGCACCCTGGGCTACAGCACCGCCGAAATCTTCGGAGAGGACAGCGACTGCTCCCGGCAGATTACCTCCTGCAACAACATTCAGGACATGGAAGCGACCCTGCGGCAGATGTTCTATACCATCTGCATCTACATCAACGGCCGCAAGCGGCAGGGCGGCCAGATGATCGACCAGATTCTCGAGCATATCCGTCAGAACAGCGCCGATCCCAACCTGAGTCTCAATTCAGTGGCCTCGGCCTTCGGCATGAACTCCAACTACCTGTCCGGCTACTTCAAGGAGCAGACCGGCGAAAATTTCCTGCCCTTCCTCAACGGCGTCCGGCTGGAGCAGGCCTCCGGGCTGCTGCGGGATACCGCCCCGTCTCTGGAGGACATCGCCGCCAAGGTGGGCTATTCCGGCAGCGCCGCCCTGATCCGCAATTTCAAGCGCTATCTGGGCATGACCCCGGGGCAGTACCGGGAAAAGATGCGGGTG
>JAQXNQ010000015.1 GCA_029098085.1 Oscillospiraceae bacterium | reverse complement strand
CTGGGCGGCGAACTGAACCACATCTTCGACAGCGTGGGCAGCAGCCTGAAGCGGGCCTTCGGCGGACGGAAGAACAAAGCCATGCCCAACCTGCCCTTCCCGGACGACGGGGTGCTGCGGGTGGTGCAGTTCATCGGACAGGCTCCCGCCACCTGGGAGGAGCCCACGGCTCCCATTCCGCTGGAAATCGAGCTGGCGGCGGAGCAGGGGAGCGGCAGACCTCTGTCGGTGGAAATCTACGGCGACGCCTCCATCAGCGGCGACATCACCGGCAATCTGACGGCGGACGGAGACGTCCAGTGCGGAAACGTGGGCGGCAGCCTGCAGGCCGACGGAGATGTGACCTGCGGCGATGTGGGGAATAAGCTGACCGCCGACGGCGATGTGTCCTGCGGAAACGTTGGCGGCAGCATCACGGCCGATGGAGACGTGTCCTGCGGCGGCAGTGTGGGCGGCAGCATCACCACCGACGGGGACGTGACCTGCGGCGGGGAAGTGTACGGCAGCATCACCGCCGACGGCGATGTGTCCTGCGGAAACGTGGGCGGAAGCATCTCCTGCGAGGGCGGCCTGCACTGCGGCAATATCACCGGCGATGTCCGCAGCTGCGAGGGCGACATCACCTGCGGAGAGATTCACGGAAGCGTCCGCTGCGAAGGGAACATCACAAGAGGATAAGTCAAAAACTTCGGCCCCGCTTTTCCCGGCAAGGGAAGGCGGGGCCGAAGGCCGTTTCAGGTTTGTTTTTCTTTTTGCAGGGAGAATGCGGAAGGCTGCTCAGCAGGGGAGCGTCCTCATTCCTCCGCCACGCCCTGCCAGTTCTCCGCCGCTACCTCCGGCAGATCCCCGGGCCGGAACCCGTTGCCCCGGATCTCCCCGCAGTCGGACGCGATGATGAACGCATGCTCGTCCTCTTCCTCGGCAATGTTTTTCAGCTGGAAATAGTCCCGGCTCTTGACCGCCACCACCAGCACGTTGGTGCCCATGTTGGTGTAGGCGCCCCGGCCGTTGAGAATCGTCACGCCCCGGTGACACTCCAGAATGATCCGCCGGGCAATCTGTGCCCCCTTCCGGGAGATGACAAAGATGACCTTGCCGCTGCCCTGCCGGTACAGCAGCAGATCCACCACCTGGGTGTAGGCGAAAATCGTGATGCCGGCGTACATGACCGCCTCGATGCTGCCGAATACCAAGCCCGACGACAGCACCACCAGCGCGTCAAACATCAGAATCAGCTGCCCCATCTGCATGTCCGGCCGGTACACCTGCACCAGCTTGGCCACGATGTCGCTGCCGCCGGTGGTGAAGTCCCGCATGAACACCAGTCCCAGACCGAGACCCATGATCACGCCGCCGTACAGCGACGCCAGCAGAAGATTGCCCTTGTACACCGGAAAATGCACCAGCACAATGTCGTAAAAGAAGGTCAGCAGGCCGATGGTGATCAGCGTCTTGCAGGTGAACTTCTTGCCCACGATCTTCCACGCCAGCAGCAGCAGCGGCAGGTTCAGCACAAAGGTCCAGGTACCGATGGGAATGCCGGTCAGGTAGTTGAGCATGTTGGAGATGCCCGCCACTCCGCCCGGGGCGATGTCGTTGGCCGCCGTGAAGCAGTAGTTGCCGGCTGCGTAGCAGAAGGAGCCGGACACCACATGCAGGGCGTCCAGCAGCAGCTCACGGGTTTTGCTTTTTTTTGCTGTCATTTCAGCATCATGCCTTTCTTATCAAACTGGTCTCGGCGGGAGGGCTGTCCGCGGTGGGCGGAAGCACGCTCCATGGAGATTGTTTTGCGGTCTTTCAAATTCCGAAAAATATTATAGCAAAAGGCTTTTTGTGCGTCAATAACACCCATAGAAATTTTTATGTGCCTTTTGAGGATACAAATGTGGCAAATAACAACAAAAAAATGCTGTTGTTTCAGGTCGAAAAACAGATGCGTGCTTTGCAGCGGCTTGTCTTTGATAGAAGAGCACACGTTTCAGAAAAGGAGGCGGTCAAACCAGTCGGCCTGCTGCCGGAGCCGTCCGGCCTCTGAGGAAAGGGCGGTCTCTTTTCCCGCTTGTGACAAAGCCATGAACGCCGCTTTGAGTTATTTCACAATCTGTTCATGTAAAACATATCCGGAGGCAATATTTCACAAGTAAACTGTCTACTTGTAAAAGATGAATCGGAAAGGAGAGATGAGATGCTGGAAAACGACCTGTCCTTTTTTTACGCAGCGGTCAACCGCTACCGGCTGGCCTGCCGGGTGCAGGTGGACGGCCGCAGCTTCACCCCCAACGAGTGCGCACTGGTCATGGTGCTGATGCACCTGCCCGAGGTGGACACCTCAGGCGCGATTGCCCGCCGTCTGGGGACATCGCCGTCGCTGGTGAGCCGGTCGGTGGACACCCTGACCGGGCTGGGCTATCTGGAGGTGGTGACCGATCCCGACGACCGCCGGGTGCACCGTCTCCGGCTGACGGACAGGAGCCGGGAGCTGCAGTAGGTGCTGGAGCAGATGGAGAGCCGGTTCCGGGAGGATCTGTGCCGGGACATTCCGGAGGAGGAGCTGCAGGTGTTCCGCCGGGTCATGCACCGGATGCTCATCAATCTGCGGGAGGAAACAAAAAACGAGGAGGAATTGAAACATGGAGCCTAAGAATGCGGGCGGGAGCGGCAAACGCCCCCTGATCTTCTACTACATCATCGTACTGGTCGTTGTGATGCTGCTGAATCTGCTGGTGTTCCCGAAAATGCTGGAGCGCAGCGTGCAGGAGGTACCCTACAGCCAGTTTATTTCCCTGCTGGAGGAGGGCAGGGTCAATGAGGTCTACCGGGACGATACCCAGCTGACCTTCTCCATCACCAACGAAAAGGGACGCGAGGTCATCTGCAAGACCGGTCTGTGGCCGGACGACGACCTGACCGCCCGGCTGAACGAGGCGGGCGTGCCCTATGCGGCGGAGATTCCCCAGCAGAATTCCGGCCTGCTGACCATTCTGCTCAGCTGGATTCTGCCCTTCCTGCCCTTTATTCTGCTGGGCTGGTTCATGTCCCGCAAAATGGCCAAGGGCGGCGCCAACACCATGACCTTCGGCAAGTCCAACGCCAAGATCTACGCCGAAACCGAAACCGGCAAGACCTTTGCCGATGTGGCCGGACAGGACGAGGCCAAGGAGGCCCTGCTGGAGATCGTCGACTTCCTGCACAACCCCGACAAATACGCCGCCATCGGCGCAAATCTGCCCAAGGGCGCGCTGCTGGTGGGCCCTCCCGGCACCGGCAAAACCCTGCTGGCCAAGGCGGTGGCGGGCGAGGCTCATGTGCCCTTCTTCTCCATCTCCGGCTCGGATTTCGTTGAGATGTTCGTGGGCATGGGCGCGGCCAAGGTGCGCGACCTGTTCAAGCAGGCGGGGGAGAAGGCCCCCTGCATCGTCTTCATCGATGAGATCGACACCATCGGCAAGAAGCGGGACAGCAGCGGCATGACCGGCGGCAACGACGAACGGGAGCAGACCCTGAACCAGCTGCTGGCCGAGATGGACGGCTTCGACGCCCGGAAAGGCGTGGTCATTCTGGGCGCCACCAACCGCCCCGAGATTCTGGATCCCGCCCTGCTGCGCCCCGGCCGGTTTGACCGCCGGGTGCCGGTGGAGCTGCCCGATCTGATCGGCCGGGAGGCCATCCTGCGGGTGCATGGCCGCAGGGTGAAGATGGACGCCAATGTGGACTATAATGTCATCGCCCGGTCGACCTCCGGCGCGTCGGGCGCTGAGCTGGCCAACATCATCAACGAAGCAGCCCTGCGGGCGGTGCGGATGGGCCGCAATACGGTCAGCCAGGAGGATCTGCAGGAGAGCGTCGAGACGGTCATCGCCGGATACCAGCGGAAGAATGCCGTCATCTCCGACCGGGAGAAGCGGATTGTGGCCTGCCACGAGATCGGCCACGCCCTGGCGGCGGCGCTGCAGACCCATTCGGCGCCGGTGCAGAAGATCACCATCATTCCCCGCACCTCGGGCGCGCTGGGCTATACCATGCAGGTCGAGGAGGAAGAGCGGGTGCTGATGAGCCGGGAGGAGGCCTTCAACAAGCTGGTCACCCTGACGGCGGGCCGGGTCGCCGAGGAGCTGGCCTTCGGGTCGATTACCAGCGGCGCGTCCAACGACATCGAGCAGGCCACCCGGCTGGCCCGGGCGATGATCACCCGGTACGGCATGAGCGAGGAATTCGGCATGGTGGCGCTGGAGCAGGTGACCGGGCAGTATATGGGCGGGGACACCTCGCTGTGCTGCTCGGCCGAGACGGCGGCGCGGATTGACCAGGCGGTGATTGCGCTGGTGAAGGAAGCGCACGACACGGCGCACAGGCTGCTGGGGGAGAACATGAAGCAGCTGCATGATCTGTCGGAGTATCTGGTGATGCGGGAGACGATCACCGGGGAAGAGTTCATGAAGATTCTGAATCAGGCGACACCGGCGCTGACGGAGTGAATGGGAGCGGTCTGATGTCTGGCTCGATGCCCAGCTTTCCCTAACGGGAAAGTTGGGCATTTCTTTGCTGCGGGAATTGGGAGGAAGCGTCCAAACGTGAGAAACCGTGAAGCAGTGGAGCTCTCCTTCTCTCCCACTGGGAGAGATGCCCTCCGCAGAGGGTTGAGAGGATAAACGAGGCAGAACGTAACAAGTTTGCAATCCGTTTGGCTGCACGAAGACGTGGGGCTGTAGGGGCGATCATCGATCGCCCGCTTCCTGTCGATATGCTGTGCTTTTCGGTTTAACCATTCCGTTTCTCTCCTTCACCGCTTCCGCATTCCCTGTCGGCAGCGTGGGAGATTTGAATTTGAAGTCGGCTCTGCGGAGCCGACAGTAAAGAATGCCGGTTCCTCGCTCGTTTGATGCCCTCGCTCCGCTCGGGTCATTTGGGCGCGGGTTCGGAACAATCCGACACGCACCTACGCAAAGGAGGTTCATCCACGTGCAAGAATGGTGTCCATCCAAACCCCGCAGGGGTTTATGGCCCGGCCGTTCCGGCCGGGAGACATTCTTGCAGCTTTCCGCGCAGCGGAAAGCCTTGACATTCCTTCCGCGCCGTGCTATACTTATCCCGATAAACCGATGACTGAGAGCAGTAACAGGGAAGGCCTTTCTCCCAGCGAGCCGCGGAGGGTGTAAGCGCGGCGGAAAGGGGCTCTGCGAATGGACTCAACCAGGGCGGGAAGAACGGCGTCTGCCAAGTAATGCCCGACGGGTGCTTCGCCCGTTATCAGAGAAGCGTATATGCTGGTGTACGATCGGGCGGCAAAGCCGTCTTGGGTGGCTGCAAAAGCACGGCTTTTGTCCCAAGTCCGGGGCAGAAGCCTTTTGTTTTTTCCGCCCGCCGAAAGGAGATTTCTCATGGAAGAGCAGAAACAGAAAAAGAAAGTCATTTTGAGCGGCATTCAGCCCACCGGTATCTTCACCCTGGGCAACTATATCGGCGCCGTCAAAAACTGGGCGCCCATGCAGGATGAGTTCAACTGCGCCTATATGCTGGCCGACCTGCACGCCATCACCGTCCGGCAGGATCCCAAAGCCTTTAAGGAGCAGGCCCTGACCTGCTACGCCCTGCTGCTGGCCTGCGGACTGGATCCCGAAAAGAGCATCATCTTCATCCAGAGCCAGGTGCCCACCCATGCGGAGCTGGGCTGGATTCTGTCCTGCTATACCCAGTTCGGTGAGCTGTCCCGGATGACCCAGTTCAAGGACAAGTCCCAGAAGCACGCCGACAATGTCAACGCCGGTCTGTTCACCTATCCCTCCCTGATGGCGGCGGACATTCTGCTGTATCAGGCCGATCTGGTGCCGGTGGGCGCCGACCAGAAGCAGCATCTGGAGCTGACCAGAGACATCGCCGCCCGGTTCAACGGCATCTACGGCAGCGTCTTCAAGATCCCCGACGGCTACATCCCCAAGGAGGGCGCCAAGATCATGTCCCTGGCCGAGCCCACCAAAAAGATGTCCAAGTCGGACGAGAACCCCAATGCCTGCATCTCGATCCTCGACAAGCCCGAGGTCATCGTCAAAAAGTTCAAGCGGGCCGTCACCGACTCCGAAACCGAGGTCTGCTATCGGGAAGGGAAGGACGGCATCAACAACCTGATGACCATCTACAGTGCCGTCACCGGCCTGACCCTGGATCAGATCACCGCCGACTTCGCCGGAAAGGGCTACGGCGACTTCAAGACCGCCGTGGGCGAGGCCGTGGCGGAGCACCTGCGCCCCATCCGGGAGGAGTTTGACCGGCTCATGGGCGACAAGGCCTATCTGGAGAGCTGCTACCGCAGAGGCGCCGAGATGGCGGCCCGGATCAGCGCACGGACGCTGGACAAGGTCAAGAAAAAGGTCGGATTTATTCTGTAAGGCGCATAACGGGCGGCGGCAGGGCAATCTTTATGACAAAGAAAAGCCCGTCGCCGCTTTCTGCAGCCGGACGGGCGAAAGGAGAGAGCATATGGCAAAGCTGGCCGTGGTGTTGGCGGGAGGCGGCTCCCGCGGTGCCTATCAGGTGGGCGTGTGGCAGGCTCTGCGGGAGCTGGGCGTGGACTATCAGATTGTCACCGGTACCTCGGTGGGCGCGCTGAACGGCGCCATGATGGCGCAGGGGGACTACGAAACCGCCCGGCAGCTGTGGGAGAATCTGGTGACCACCGATGTGGTGAAGGCCGACCTGCCCACCGAACCGCCGGACTACGACGATCCCCGCTGGCAGACCGAGGTCTGGAGCGTCTTCATCAAAAAGGCCATTCAGGACGGCGGACTGGACTTCAGCCCGCTGGAGGGCCTCATGGCCCGGTACACCTCCGAGGAGCGGATCCGGGCGTCGGAGGTGGATTTCGGCGTGGTGACGGTGGAATACCCCTCCCTGCGGCCGCTGGAGCTGTCCCGGGCGCAGATGCCCAAGGGGCAGCTGATCGATTATGTGGTGGCGTCCGCCGCCTGCTTTCCCGCCTTCAAGGCCAAGGAGATCGACGGCGGAAAATATATCGACGGCGGCTATCAGGACAACATGCCGGTGAATCTGGCGCTGGACATGGGCGCGGAGGAGATTGTGGCGGTGGATTTGAAGAGCGTCGGCATCCGCCGCAGACCGAAGGACAGTACCGTTCCGATGCGGCTCATCCGTTCCCGGTGGGATCTGGGTCCCTTCCTGCTGTTTGAGCCGACCCTCTCCCGCCGCAACATCCGGCTGGGCTATCTGGATACCATGAAGGCCTTCGGCAAGCTGGACGGCGACTGGTACGCCTTCAACGAAGGGGAATGGGCCGGGCGGATCGCTCTGCTGGAGGAGCATATGCACGCCCTGCACAGTCTGCTGACCCAGGGCAGCCGGGAACCGCTGGCCCGTGCGGGCCGTCAGCGGCTGCTGCGGACGCTGGAGCTGGGCAAGGCCAGTGCCGGCGCTCCGGAGGCCATGGTGATGCCAGCGGCGGAGCTGGCAGGCAGACTGCTCCGGCTGGACAATCAGACCTGCTGGAGCTGCGGGGAATTTGACCGCCGGCTGCTGGCCGCCTTCGAGGCGGCGGAATCGTCCGCCCGGGAGACGGTGGCCCGGATCACCACCGGAGAAGGCGTCTTTGCCCGTCTGGGGGAGATTCTGGGCCGGGAACGCCAGCAGGTTCTGCTGAGCATCGTCTACGCCCTGCTCTGCCGGGCGCTGGAGGGCAGCGACCCCGCCGGGGATTTCTGGCGGCTGTCCCTGGCCGCACCGGCGGAGCTGGCCGCGTCGGTGTACCTGTGGCTGCTGAGAAGCGAAGCGGCAGGCGGTGGAGAACCGTGACGGCTGTTTTCGTGAAACGGGTATGAAAAATCCTCCGCAGGCTGGGGCTGTGCGGAGGATTTTTGATTGCGTCGGATGGACTTTGCAGAGTACGCTGCTCTCACATCACCACGGTGCAGATCGTATCCGGGGCGATGGTGATCTCCTCGCCCTCAAAGGTGAAGGCGATGGGGCGGGGGTAGGGATTATGGGCGACCAGCACCAGACTGCCGTCCGGATTGCGGAAGGCTGCAGCGCTGCCTGCCATGTGGCCGGTCAGCTCCATGACCGCTGCGCCGGGCTGCACAAACCGGGAGAAGTGCTTCATCACATAGTACTCGTAATTGAGCATAAGCTCCCCGTTTTCCGCCGTCATCATGCTGTTCTGGGGCCAGCCCCAGGTGCTCCGGCCCTTGGGCGCCAGGATCATATTCCAGTACACATAGGCGCAGACGCCGTCGCTGATGTAGTGGTGGAACAGCTCGAAGATGTAGCGGGCGTATTCCCAGGTGTTCTCGCCGTCGCCGCACTCGTTTTCGCTCTGGATGTACTTCTTTTCGGGGAAGGCCCGGCGGGTGTTCTCCAGGGCGTATTTGCCCGCCCACTGGTAGCTGACGCCCTCCACATAGCGGTAGGCGTCGGGGTCGTGGAGAACGATGCCGGCATAGTCGTGCCAGCGGGTGTAGAGGGTGCGGTGGTCGGTTTCGGGGCCGTTGATGGTGCCCAGCCAGATTCTGGTGTCGATGCCCCGCTCCTCAAACAGCGGGCCCAGGTACTGTCCGATGAACTCCCGGAACTGCTCGCCGGTCCAGATGCAGGAGGGGAATTTCTGGGTGGACACCGGCTCGTTCTGCACATGGAGCTGGTCGATATGGACGCCCTCGGCCTCGTAGGCTTCGAGGAATCTGGCGAAGTACAGGGCGTAGGCCTGCAGGTTCTTTTCCTCCCAGACCAGGGTGCCGAAGTTATAGGCCTTGGGATATTTCATCCAGGTGGGCGGGCTCCAGGGGGAGGCGAACAGCCGGAGGCCGGGATTGCGCTTCAGGGCGCTTTTGATGTAGGGGAGCAGGTATTTCCGGTCGCGGTCGATGGAGAAGTGGGCCATCTCATAGTCACCCTCGGTCTCGTTGTGGGAGTACCAGGACTCGGCGTAGTCCGACGCGCCGATGGGCATCCGGCAGAAGCTCAGCCGCAGGCCGTCCTCCTCCGGGGCAAAGAGCAGATCCAGCGCCTTTTCCCGGGTCTCCTCCGGCAGAGAGAGCAGGGCGATCTGGGACAGCTCGTTGAAGCAGCCGCCGAAGCCCTCCCAGCTGGTACCCTCTTTTCCGAGGGCAAGGGTGGAGCGGACGGCGTCAGGAGCGGGGGTATGGGGGTCTGCGGCAGTCCAGCAGGCCTCCCGGCTGGTGGTATAGCAAAGCATGGGGGTTCCTCCTGTATGGAAATGGATGGTTTGCCTTTATCATAGCGCAGTTTCCGGGCACTGTCAACCGGACGCAGCGACCAATTGCTTCCGGATTCAGTCATTTTCATTTAATTATTCATCTTCCCTTGCATTTTACCGGAAAAATGCTATTCTAAAAGAAGATACGGCGTGCGCCGGTCAGATGAAGCGAAGGAGACGTTGAGATGAATGTTGTTTTGAGCCTGCTGGCGATTCTGATGTTTGCCTTTCAGAGCACGGCCCTGAAGAAGGTGGAGATTTCCTGTCTGCGGCAGAACCTGCTGGTCAGCGGTCTGGCCTCCGCCGTGATCGCGGCGTCGCTGGGCATCTGGGCGGTCTGTTCGGGCGCGGTGTTTGACCGGGCGACCCTGCTGTACGGTCTCGCCTTTGGCATTGCCTTTGTGCTGACCCTGGCCTTTTACCAGTTTGCCATGGGGAGCGGGCCTTTGTCCTATACGGCCTTCTTTTTCTCGGCCAGCATGCTGATTCCCTCGGCGGCGGGCCTGCTGTTCTGGGACGAGCCCTTCACCTGGAACGTGGGGCTGGGCATCCTGCTGTTTCTGGTGGCCTTTTACTTCATCACTGTCTTCGGCGGCGAGAGAGGGAAGAAGGGAAGCCTGCGGTGGCTGCTGCTCTGCCTGCTGACCTGGCTCTGCAACGGCAGCCTGTCCATCATCGTGAACCTGCAGCAGCGCTCCCTGGCTGCCCGGCAGATTCCGGCCCAGTCTACCCAGC
>JAQXNQ010000014.1 GCA_029098085.1 Oscillospiraceae bacterium | reverse complement strand
GGGTCATGACAGCGCCGCCCACCATGACCTTGCAGTCGGGCTTCTGCTGCCGCAGCAGCCGGATGGTCTCCTCCATGGCGGGGACAGTGGTGGTCATCAGGGCGCTGAGACCCACCAGCTTCACATCCTGCGCCAGAGCCGTTTCCACCACCCGCTCGGGAGGCACGTCCTTGCCCAGATCGATGACGTCAAAGCTGTAGTTCTCCAGCAGCACCTTGACGATGTTCTTGCCGATGTCGTGGATGTCCCCCCGGACAGTGGCCAGAATGACCTTCCCCTTCTTCTTCTGGCTGTCGCCGCTGCGGCGCAGGGCGTCCCGCACCACCGAGAAGGCGGCCTTGGCGGCGTCGGCGCTCATGAGCAGCTGGGGCAGGAAGATGCGGCCCCGCTCAAAGCCCTTGCCCACCGCGTCCAGCGCCGGAATCAGCTCGTCGTTGATCAAAGTCAGGGGCGGCGTCTGTTTCAGGGCTTCGGTGGCCTGACGGGCGGATTCTTCCCGCAGACCCCGGCGCACCGCCTCCTGCAGGGTCATGTCGGCCTTGCTGCCCCGGACGGAAAGGGCCTCCTGCCCGCCGTAGACGCCGATGTAGTCCAGGCACTGGTTGTCCCGGGCGAAGAGGGCGCGGTAGGCCCGGTAGCTCTGCATCATAGCTTCGCTGTTGGGGTTGAGAATGGCGGCGTCCAGACCGGACTGCAGGGCCATCAGGTAAAAGGCGCTGTTGACGATCTCCCGTTTGGGCAGACCGAAGGAAACGTTGGAGACGCCCAGCACGGTGCGCACCCCCAGCCGGCCCTTGATCAGCCGCAGGGCCTCCAGCGTGACCATGGCGGCCTCCTGCCCCGAGCTGATGGTCATGGTCAGGGGATCCACCACCAGATTTTCCCGGCCGATGCCGTACTGCTGCTCGGCGGTGTGGACGATCTTCTCCGCCACGGCGTAGCGGCCCTCGGCGGTGTCGGGGATGCCGTCTTCATCGATGGTCAGGGCGACGATGACGCCGCCGTACTTTTTAGCCAGGGGGAAGACGGTGCGCATGCTCTCCTGCTTGCCGCTGACCGAGTTGATCATAGCCTTGCCGTTGTAAATCCGCAGGGCCCGCTCCATGGCGGCGGGATTGGTGGTATCGATCTGCAGAGGCAGTCTGACCACCTCCTGCAGGGCGGAGACCGCCTGCTCCATCATATCCACCTCGTCGATCTCGGGGAGACCCACGTTGACATCCAGAATGTGAGCGCCGTTTTCCTGCTGGGTGATGCCCTCCTCCTGAATGTAGTCGGTGTCCTCCTCCCGCAGGGCCTGCTTGAACCGGGACTTACCGGTGGGGTTGATCCGCTCGCCGATGATGACCGGGTCGTCACCGATGACCACCGCCATGGAGCCGGAGGAAACCACCGTCCGCCGGTTATCCGGCAGGGGCAGCGGCGTCAGATCCCGGCAGGCTGCCACCTCGGCGGCGATGTGGGCGGGCGTAGTGCCGCAGCAGCCGCCCACCATCCAGACGCCCAGCTTGACCAGCTGGCGCATGGAAGCGGAAAAGGCGTCCGGCTCCACATTGTACAGGGTCCTGCCGTCCACCACCACCGGCAGACCGGCGTTGGGGCTGATGAGCAGGGGGGTTGAGCTGCAGGCGAGCAGCTGCTCGGTCAGGGGCAGCATCTGATCCGGCCCGAAGCCGCAGTTGAGGCCCAGCACATCCACCCCCAGACCCTCCAGCAGCGCCACGGCGGTGGGAATGTCGGCGCCGGTCAGCAGCCGTCCCCGGGTGTCGAAGGCCATGGTGGCGATGACGGGCAGGCTGCAGTTCTCTTTGGCGGCCAGCACTGCCGCCTTCATCTCCAGCGTGTCGCTCATGGTCTCCACCAGCACGCAGTCGGCTCCCGCCGCCGCGCCGGCCAGCACCATTTCTTTATAGGCATCGCAGGCGTCGTCAAAGGAAAGGTCCCCCAGCGGCTGCAGCAGCTTGCCGGTGGGGCCCATGTCCAGCGCCACAAAGCCGTGCCCCGCCTGCCCCACGGCCTCCCGGGCCAGGGTAACGCCGGCAGTGACCAGCTCGGCGACGGTATAGGGGCATCTTCTCAGCTTCAGGGAGTTGGCGCCGAAGGTATTGGTGGTGAGGATGTCGCAGCCGGCGTCCAGATAGCTCCGGTGAATCTGCCGCACCACGTCGGGATGGGTCATGTTCCAGCTCTCGGGCAGCTCGCCGGGGCCGAGGCCCGCCTGCTGCAGCATGGTGCCCATGGCACCGTCAAAGAAAACGACGCGCTGTCCCAGAAGGGAGAGAAGTTTATTCATGGTAAGGCTCCTTTTCAATGTATTGAACGGCGGACCAGTCGATGTACCGGGGCGGCAGCATGCTGGTCAGCCAGACGCCGTTGTCGGAACGGTAAAACACCCCGCCGTCCCGATGGTACTGCCCCGCCAGCACCGGCAGCAGCACGGTGGTTCCCCCGTGGCGCGCCCCCACCTTCCGGGCGGTGGCCGCATCGGGGGAAAGGTGGACATACTGGCGGCTCATGTGCTGCAGGCCCTCCCGGTGGATGGATTCCAGCGTTCTGGCGGCGGTGCCGTGCCAGAGCAGCTCCGGCGGGGCGACGGGCTCCAGCTCCAGATCGATGGGAACGCTGTGGCCCTGGCAGGCCCGGATCTTTTTTCCGTCGGGACTGAAGGTGTAGCGGCCCTTTTCATCGGTGCGGACGATCTCCTCCAGAATCTCCCGGGTCATGGGCTTTCCCGCCCGCTCCATGCCGAGGAGCAGCTCGTCCACCTGCGCCCAGCCGCCCTTCTGCTCCAGGGTGATGCCGATGCAGTCCGGCTTGTGCCGCAGCACCAGACTCAGAAAAACGCTGAGGCGCTTGAGGGACAAATCTGCCATGGGAAATCCTCCTTTGGGAAATGTCAGGATGTCAGCTGCTCTTTCGGAACGGACAGTCGGTTTTGGGACAGGCGGCGCATTTATGCACCGAGCAGCTGGCCTTGTCGCCGGTCAGGCCGATGACGGCGGAGACCGACTTGGTGGGCACCATCATCAGCGAATCGGTGGTGGTCAGACCGATGCGGCGGCCGGTGTCCAGATAGTCCAGCAGCGGCTGCTGGAAGGACAGGGACAGATCCCCATAGCCGGGGCTGAACCGGGGCCGCAGATACAGCCCGTCCAGCTGCTGCTCCAACTCTTCGCAGCATTGATCGCAGAAGCTTTCAATCAGCGCGGCGGAGGCGGCCTGCACGGCGGCGGCCCGGCTCATGCCGGACAGTCTGCTCCGGCGCAGCAGCAGATCCACGCCGGAGCCCAGGGTTGCGGCGAAGAGAATCGCTTCGCCGCAGCCCTGCAGATGCTGCCAGAGACTTTCGCTGACCGTCTCCAGCTCCCCCAGCCGGATACGGTGCTCCGGCAGCAGAGAAAGAGAAACCCGCCGCCAAACCTGCCGGGGAGCGGCTGCTTCGGCAGCGGCCC
>JAQXNQ010000013.1 GCA_029098085.1 Oscillospiraceae bacterium | reverse complement strand
GGAAAGGCTGCAGTCGGACAGATCCAGATGGGTGACCCGGGCCAGCTCAAACTCGGTCAGGTCGCCGCTGCCGTCCACATCCCAGTCCGCCAGGATCTTTTTGTAGACCTTGGAATCAAAGCGGGAGCTGGAGATGACGGTGTTTCCGGCAGCCGCCTGCACAGGCGCAGCCGCAAGGAAGGCCGTCCCGGCGGTAAGCAGCGTCAGGGCGGCAGCTGTCAGCCGGAGAGAAAGACGTTTTCGTGATGTGGTCATAGAGAAACCTCCTGTCAGAAAGAATGCGGAGCCGCGGGGAAGCCCCTGTCGGTTCCGGCGGGCATGCGGGATAAGGCGGCCCGGAGCCGCTCTGTCTATTCCCATTATATCATATACACTTCAGAGGGTAAAGTAGTTGCAGGCTGGAAGAAATTGTGAATTTTCATTTTTGCACAAAAAAGCCGCCCGGAGGGAATGACACACAGGAAATCGTGAAGAGTGAAAAGTGAAGAGTTTCGGAAAACCGCTTCCTTCGGTCGCTCAGAAATTGACAATTCCGATAAGAACGGCCTGAAATTCATACTGAAACGTATCGGTAACGCCCATTTTCAAGGGCGCAGCCCCCTTGTGAATCATTCCCGTAAAAAATGCCGCCACTTTCCCCTTCAGGGGAAGGCGGCGGCTTTTGCAGCTTCCGGTCCTTCCCTTACAGCGCAGGCGGGCAATGGCGGACGATGGTCTCGAAGACCCGGTTGGCGATCAGCAAGTGTCCCAGATCGTTGGGGTGGCAGTGGTCGGGGCAGACCAGCCAGTCCACGTCCCGCTGGGCGGCATAGACATCGGCGTACCAAATGCCGTTCTGCCCGGCCAGCTGGCGGAGAATAATGAAAGAGCTGCCATTTGTTCAGGCCTCGTTTCCGGAATATTGATATCGTATCGTGATTCGAAAATGTAGGGGCGGTCAGTGACCGCCCGCCGACAGAATCGGTGCGCGTGAAGGCCTTTCGGAGCTGACCGGCAGAAACAGCGTATCGTCAGGCAGCGGGCGATCGGTGATCGCCCCTACACTGCGACAGGTGATTCACATGGGCCCCTCTCAGTCCCTCTTCACCCGGATCACTCTTGCGCTGCGGCCCTCCACCTCAAAGCTGCAGTCCCCTGCGGGGAAGTGCCCAAGACACTCGTCCGTCCAGAAATCCGTCAGGACGGCGGGGTCGGAGAGCCGGAAGGTCAGGGTACAGGGAACGTCGTCATGGCCGAACAGGCAGATCAGCTCCTGCTCCGGCAGGGTGATCCGGCCCACCCGGAAGCCGTTGTCCTCAAACACCGCCGCAGCGCCGGTGGGAGGCAGCAGCCGCTTCAGAATATCGCATTCCGCTTCGGTGAAACGGGTGACGTCGTCGCTGGACAGCACCATGCCGCCGGAGGCGAGGGTGTAGGCGGCGTTGTAAAGGAACTCCTCAGGGGTGACAAAGGCGCCCTCCCGGACGCTGCCGGAGGGGTCGGCCTCCACCCGGGCGCTGTTTTTCAGCAGCACCGTGTCGGGGTCGTTGACCCAGAGGCGGCCGTTCTGCCAGTTGCGGGAGAAGCACTCCATGGCCAGGGCGCGGAAGGTGCGGAAGCTCCGGCTGTTGTCGTTGGTGATCCGCATGCCGTGCACCACCCCCAGAGACGGCCACATGGGGGCGTTGCAGCCCAGCAGAAAGCTGTCCCGGCCGGCGCCGTCCAGCACCGCTTCCATGCCCATGCGGTAGGCCTCCACCGAGGTGCGGTTCTTCTCGTGGCGGACGCCGAAGGGCAGCGCGCCCCACATGTTGGCGTCCAGCTTGAAATACTTAACACCCCACTCCTGCCGCATGGTGCGGAAGACATGGGTCAGATGGGCCCGGGCCCCGGGGTGGGTGCCGTCCAGCATATACCAGGGGCCGCAGCGCCAGCCGCCGAAGGACACCCGGTCGGAAGCCAGCGGCGCGCCGGTTTCGTCCTTGACAAACCAGTCGGGATGGCTCCGGAACACCTCCGAGCTTTCCTCGGCGATGAAGGGCGCCACCCAGATGGCCGGCTCAAAGCCCGCCTCCTTGATCTGCAGGCAGAGCTCCTTTCCGCCGCCGGCGAAGCCCTCGGTGCAGGTGAGCCAGTCGCCCATGTGGGCCTGATAGCCGTCGTCCAGCTGGATGTACTTCAGACCAAGCTCCCTGTCCCGGATGGCGTCGAGGTTGCGCAGCACCCCTTCAGCCGTCACATCGGGGCCATAGACCAGCCAGGAGCTCCAGCCGGTGGGGATCTCGGGAACCGGCAGCATGGGATGAGCCTTTCCGATCTCCTCCGCCAGCGCATCCAGCAGCGCTGTCCGGCTGCCGTCGGCGATGAGGAGGGTTTCCAGCTCCAGTGTCTCGCCGGGAGCGATCTCCACCCCCTCCAGATTCAGAACTACCTGCAGCTTTTCCGGCGTGAACCAAAATTCCCCCGAAAACCGTCTGCAGGAGCAGAAGCCCAGCAGCGACGCCTCCTCCCCCTCGGGCAGAAACAGCAGAAGGTTGTACACCTGATTCATCCCGTCGGGCGCGGGGAGACGGTAGTGGCCGCGGTCACCGAAGGAGCCGGTGAGGACCGCCTTCTCCACCGTGCCGCCATACTGGCTGAGCTTGTTGTAGCCCTCGCCGTAAATGGGGGTATCGACCCCGAAGGGCATGGAGCCCTCCAGCACCACGATCTTGCCGGGGGTCTGCACGGCGCTGCCGGTGTTTTTCAGCTGCAGCTGCCAGAGTGCTCCTTTCCGCAGCACCTCAGTCTGCAGATCGCCGGTGCGCACCGGCGTAAAAATGGTGTCCCAGTTATGCTTCATATCAGAAAATCCTCCGTCATCCCGGCTCGGCCGGGGAAATGGGGCCGCAGCCCTTTTTTCAGCATACCGCCCGGTACAGCCGGCGTCAAGGGAATATTTTCGGAACAAACAGGATTATTTTTTGAAAGAGCCGATGGATCAGCGTCCCCGGCAGGCAGTCCGGCTTCGGGGCAGCTGGTATCATTCCCCAGTCTTTGCTCTGCATATCCCCCCTTTGCCGGGAAACACTACTACTGCCGCGGCAAGGGAGGCACGGAAGCGAGGGCTTCGTCCTCCGGCAGTCTCCTCCGCCCGGCGGGAGAGCCGTGCTCCGCGGCAGTTCACGGCAGACGCCGGGCAAAAGCATCCCGCGTCTGCAAACCTGAAGCAAAGGAGCCATACCATGAAAAGCAATAACAATATCGTCGTTCCCGAGGCCAAGGAAGCCATGGAGAAGTTCAAGATGGAAGCCGCCAGCGAGGTGGGCGTCCCCCTGAAGCAGGGCTATAACGGCGACCTGACCTCCCGTCAGGCCGGTTCCATCGGCGGACAGATGGTTAAGAAGATGATCGAATCCTACGAAAGCTCCCTGAAATAACAGCCGGGCTTTCCGCGCCCGTCCCGAAAGGGACGGGATACATAGCTGAGCGTGTCGATGAAGTGAGCAAAACAGAAAGAGCGTAACACGCAGTGAATAGTGAAGAGTGAAAAGTGAAGAGTTTCGGAAAACCGCTCCCTGCGGTCGCTCAAAAATTGGCAGTATCGATACGGAAAGCGTTAAAATAAGCGCAAAAGGATACCGGTTCTGTCAATTTTCGAGAGGTACACTTTCTTTACGTTTGTATGTGTCGATTTCTTCCGAACCCACGCCCGTGCTGTTCTCTGCGCAGAGCAATATCGAATTTTTCAAAGCAGTGTGCTCTTCCTTATTATAAACAAAACCGGCAGATCGATTCCGAAACGACCTGCCGGTTGATTCTGTCATGGAATTTTTGGAAAAGCGCTCACTGGGTGCGGCCCTTCGCCTTCACCCGACGGTAGAATTCCCGCTGCAGCTCGGGCAGAACCTCGTCGGCCTTGATGGCGCGGAGCTTGTCGCAGAGATCCAGCGCCGCCGCCTGCAGAGCGGCCTCGCCCTTCTCCGGCGTACCGGCGGAGGGAGTGCCGGTGACATTTTCCGGGAAGTTGTCGTACCACCACAGGCCGGTGTAGATGCCGTCCAGGTGAGCCAGATCCTGCTTGGGCAGAATGGGTTCGGGGAACCGCTGGTACTCCGGCTTCACCGTGCCGGGCGCTGTCGCCATGATCAGGGAGGTTTCGCACTCATCGGCGTGTCCGCCGCCGGGGGCCTCCCAGATGTCCAGCTCATTGAACCGCCTGCCGCCGTAGACAAAGCACATGTACAGGGTGTAGTCCACCTCCCTGTCCAGCTGGCTCATCATAAAATACTGGAGAAAATTGGTGTTGCCGCCGTGGCCGTTGAGGATCAGAATCTTGCGGAAGCCGTTGGCCGCGATCTGATCCAGCAGCGTCTCCAGCATTTTGCAGAGCAGATCGGTGGGGAAATTGACGGTGCCGGTGAAGCAGGAGGCCTCGTGCACCTGTCCGAACCAGTAGGGCGGGAAGACCACGCAGGGCTCCATCCCGGCGGCCCGGCAGGCGATGTCGTGGGCCACCAGCGCGTCGGTGCCGAAGGGCATGTGCTCGCCGTGGCGCTCCAGCGAGCCGATGGGCAGAATGCAGAGCTGCTCCTCACGGGCCAGCTTCTCAAAATCAGGCGGGGTCAGATGTTCCCAGCGTACCTGCATGGAAAACACTCCTTTCAGTGGACGAAACGTGAAACAGCTGTCTGCCTCCATTATACAGCGTGCGGAAAAAATGTCAACGTTTTCTGCAGACGGCGCAGGGCGTCACCCGGCAGGTCACGGGCGATCGATGTCCTCCTCGGCCATCACAATATCATCCTATATCAATCAGCTTCCGCAGCGTATTGGCCGTCCGGATGGTGATGTGCTCGCCGATGCCAAGACGGGCGGTGGTTTTCCACCAGCTGGATCCGGCGTAGTTTTTCCGGTCGAAGGACCAGAAAATCACGTCTCCGCAGATGCAGACCTGCTCCAGCCCCTTGGAGGGCGGGCCGATCCGGGCGGCGATCTCTTCGGCGGTGCAGCCGGGCAGGACGAAAATCAGGTTGTCGTAGAGTTCCCGGCCGTCGGTACCCCACCAGTTGGGGGCCTTTGCCAGAAGCTCCGCCAGCTCGGTCTGCCGGATGACCAGCACCGGCACATCCACCCCGAACCGGGTCCGCACCGCTGCCCGGATGAGCCCGGTCAGGGCGGTTTTGTCCGGGTTTTCGCTGGAGAACAGGACATTCCCGCTGTTGAGGCAGGTGGAAACGCTGTAAAGTCCGGCGCTTGTCAGGCAGGCTTTCAGCTCAGGCATGGGAATTTTGTTTTTTCCGCTGATGTTGACCCCTCTCAGCAGAGCGATGTACCGGATCATGGGACGGCCTCCTTGGATGCGTTTGCTTCATTATAGCACGCCCCGCTCCGTCCTGCAACGGCCTATCCATCCGAAAAGGGACTTGACTTTGAGTAAACTCCAGGTGGTATGATAAAAGCATCTGAGAAAAAGAAAGAGCGCCTTCCGGGACGGGAAGGCGGGGAGGACAACTATGAAACAGACCATCAGTCATCAGACCTTTGACCAGGAGCGGGCGCTGTACGGCCTGCAGGACGCAGTGGTGGAGGACTGCACCTTCGCAGGCCCGGCGGACGGCGAATCCGCCCTGAAGGAGACCCGTGGGGTGGAGGTGAAAAACTGCGCCTTTTCGCTGCGGTA
>JAQXNQ010000012.1 GCA_029098085.1 Oscillospiraceae bacterium | reverse complement strand
GGCGGCTACGACCACAACTATGTGCTGAATCCCCGTCAGACCATGAAGCGGGCCGCCGTGGTCCGGTCGGAGAAGACCGGCATCGTCATGGAGGTACTGACCACTCAGCCCGGCATGCAGCTGTACACCGGCAACTTCATCACCCCTCAGGACGGCAAAAACGGCCACCGGTATGACAAGCGCAGCGGCTTCTGCATGGAGACCCAGCACTTCCCCAACGGCATGGCCTGTCCCTCCTTCCCTTCGCCTGTCCTGAAGGCGGGGGAGACTTATCACGAAATCACGGTTTACAGCTTTCAGTAAATCCGGAGATAATTGATTACGAAAGGAAGTCAACAAATGAGCGAATGCAGTCATGATTGCAGCTCCTGCGGCGAAAACTGTCCTTCCCGTCAGATGAAGCCGGAGGATTTTCTGGAAAAGCCCCACGACATGAGCCACATCAAAAAGGTCATCGGCGTGGTCAGCGGCAAGGGCGGCGTGGGCAAGTCCCTGGTCACCTCTCTGCTTGCGGTGCTGCTGCGCCGCCGGGAGTACGATGTGGCCATTCTGGACGCCGACGTCACCGGCCCCTCCATCCCCAAGGCCTTCGGCATGCATGAAAAAGCCATGGCCAACGAATTCGGCATCCTGCCGGTGGAGAGCAAAACCGGCATCAAGGTCATGAGCGTCAACCTGCTGCTGGAGGATGAAACCCAGCCGGTGGTCTGGCGCGGCCCGGTCATCGCCGGTACGGTCAAGCAGTTCTGGACCGATGTGATCTGGGACGATGTGGACTTTATGTTTGTGGACATGCCTCCCGGAACCGGCGACGTGCCCCTGACCGTCTTCCAGAGCGTGCCCCTGTCCGGTATCATCGTGGTGGCCTCTCCTCAGGAGCTGGTCTCGATGATTGTGGAAAAGGCCGTCAAGATGGCCGATGCTATGAACGTGCCGATCATCGGCCTGGTGGAGAACATGAGCTACGCCATCTGCCCCGACTGCGGCAGAAAGCTGGAGATCTTCGGCGAGAGCCATATCAATGAGATCGCCGAGAAGCACAACCTGCCCGTTCTGGCCAAGCTGCCCTTTACTCCTGCCGTGGCCGGCGCCGTGGACAAGGGAGCCGTGGAGCTGTTCGAGGGCGAATGGCTGGATTATGCCGCCGATGTGGTGGAGAACTTGCTGAAATGAGCGTGGAAGGGGATCGGGCCGCAATGACCCGGGGCGAGCGCGCGGAGGCCCTGTTCCGGCAGGGCTATAACTGCTCCCAGTCGGTGGCGGTGGCCTA
The DNA here is from genome assembly GCA_029098085.1 of Oscillospiraceae bacterium. Lineage (GTDB taxonomy): Bacteria > Bacillota > Clostridia > Oscillospirales > Ruminococcaceae > Faecivivens. The sequence continues at coordinate 2,501 of JAQXNQ010000012.1, read as the reverse complement.
TGCCGATCTGCTGCAGCTGCCGGCGGAAGTGGTTGCCCGGCTGGTTTCCGGCTTTGGCGGCGGCATGAGCCGTCTGCGGGAGGTCTGCGGCGCCTTTTCCGGCGTTGTGTTCGTCCTGAGCGCGCTGGACGGCTACGGCGATCCGAAGGATCTGGAGGGCAAGAAGGCCCTCTATGCCCGGGTACAGAAGCTGGCGGAGCAGTATCGTGCCGCTGCCGGCAGTCTGATCTGCCGTGATCTGCTGGGGCTGGGCGCCGGAAAAAGCGCGCCCGCTCCCGAAGCCCGTACAGAGGAATACTACCGGAAGCGCCCCTGCGCTGCGCTCTGCCGTCTGGCGGCGGAGCTGCTGGAGCGGGAGCTGTCCGAAAACTGAACTTCTTTTGCCGTCACATTCCGGTGTGGCGGCTTTTTTCAAAAAGTTTTTGTCTGATGCAATAAAACGCCTTCCTGCCGGATTAACTGGATGACAGGAGGCGATCAGGTGGTGACCATTGTGAGAAAGGAAGCGGCTGCCCAGGAGCATACTCCGGCAGTGAGCGAGGACCGGCTGCTGGCAGCCATGGCCCGGGGAGAAACAGGGGCGCTGGAGGAATTCTACAGCCGCACACGGACGGCTGTCTATGCCTTTGCTCTTTCCATTCTTCGTCATTCGGAGGATGCGGAGGATGTGATGCAGGAGACTTATATCCACGCTTTCGGAGCGGCGGCTTCCTATCGTTCTCAGGGCAAGCCCATGGCCTGGCTGATGACCATCGTGCGCAATCTTTCCCTGAAAAAGCTGGAGGAGCGGGGACGGACCGTACAGTCGGAGGAACTGCCCGAGCCGGTGGATCATACCGACTTTACCCGGCTCAGTGCCGACAGGATGCTGCTGCAGGCGGCCATGGAGCTGCTGACGCCGGAGGAACGGCAGATTCTGCTGCTGCACAGCACAGCAGGTCTCAGACACCGGGAAACGGCGGCTTTGCTGAACATCCCGCTGGCCACCGCCCTTTCCAAGTACCATCGTGCTCTGTCAAAGCTGAAAAAGTATCTGGAGGAGGAGACATAAGTGAAAGCGGATGAAAAGCGGATTCTGGAAAGTTTGCGCCGTGCGGCGGAATCTGAGACTCCTGATGTCCTGCCGGACGTCCTGCTTCGTCTCCAGCAGATGAAGGGAGAAGTGCAGGGTATGGAACAGAATGCAGTGTATCAGACAGATAAAGCCGCCATTTCGGTGCAGGGCGGCAGATGGAAGACCGCCGCCAGATGGGCAGCAGGTGCCGCCGCGGCTCTGCTGCTGGCTTTGGGCGGGCAGTACGCTTGGGGTATGCTGACGCCGCAGGCCATGGTGGGACTGGATGTGAATCCCAGCATTGAACTGCGGATCAACAGCGCCGACAAGGTGCTTTCGGCTTCCGCTCTCAACCAGGACGCCGAGACTGTCCTGGGGGATATGGACCTGAAGCAGGTTCATGTGGATGTGGCCGTCAATGCGCTGCTGGGCTCCATGGTTAAGAACGGTTATATCGATGAAGCGCGCAATTCGGTTCTGATCTCAGTGGACAGCAGAGACAGCCGGAAGGGGGAGGCGCTGCTGCAGCGGCTCTCTCAGGAGGCGGACAGCACCCTCAGCTCCTATCAGCTGGAGGGCGCGGTTTTGAGCCAGGTTCTCAGCGGGGACAGCCGGCTGCAGGCGCTTGCTGAGGAATACGGCATATCCCTCAGCAAGGCGGCACTGGTGGAACAGCTGGTTCAGGCGGACAGCACCCTGCTGTACAGTGAGGCGGCCTCTCTTTCGGTCCATGATCTGAATCTTCTGATGGAAGCCCGTAAAAGCAGGCCGCAGGCCGTGTCTGTCAGCGGAAAAGCCGGCAGCAGCGGTTATATCAGCGGGGATGAGGCGCTGGCCCTGGCGGTGGAGCGGGCAGGGCTTTCCGCCGATGCAGTGGAAGGGCAGGAGGTGGAGCTGGACTGTGATGACGGCCGGATGGTTTACGAGGTGGAGCTGCGCAGCGGCGGCATGGAGTACGAAGTGGAGCTGGATGCCTCTGACGGCAGCGTACTGAGCTACAAGGCTGAGCTGAAGTATAAGGAGCAGCTGACTGCAGACTGTGCCTTCACACTGGAGCAGGCCAAAGAGACCGCTCTGAAGGACGCCGGTCTGACAGCGGGGCAGGTGACCCTGCAGAAGGCTGTAACCTACGAGGAAGACGGCAGGCCGCAGCACAAGGTGATCTTCAGGACGGATACAGCCCGGTACACTTATGTCATGGACGGAAGCACCGGTGAATTCCTGGCGGCTGAACGGAAGGATTTCTCCGGAAATGCCGCTTCGTCTGCTTCTTCGTCCGTCTTCCAGGGCAGCAGCTTCTCTGCCGGGAGCATCAGTGCGGATCAGGCCAGATCCATCGCGCTGGAGCATGCCGGCGTTTCCGGTTCGGATCTGACAAAATACGACAGTGAGCTGGACCGGCATCACAACCGCCAGGTGTATGAGATTGAATTTGAGACCGGCAGCG
>JAQXNQ010000011.1 GCA_029098085.1 Oscillospiraceae bacterium | reverse complement strand
CCCGGACCGCCCTTTCCACCGTCCGCCATCAGCGGTTTGTGTTCCGGGAAAAGCAGCGTCAGGCAAAGCTGGTGCTGGCGGTCTGTCAGCTGGCTCTGTCCGGTCGGACAGCGGAGCAGGATCGGATCCTGCCGCCCCATGGAGGTGCAAAAATGGTGGATGACCGGTATCTGATTACCGCAGAGGAGCGGGATAAAATTATCAAAGGGGCCTTTTCCAGCCTGTCGCCGCTGGTGCTGAAGGCCATTCCGCCCAAACAGAAAAAGAAGGTGGTGGTGCTGGGCCGCATTGCCGAAGAGCTGGAGCCGGGCCGCCGTTACACCGAAAAGGAACTCAACGAGCTGCTGAAGGGGATCCACGAGGACTACGCGACCCTCCGCCGGTATCTGATTGAGTATGGCTTTATGGATCGGGAGCGGGACTGCAGCGCCTATTGGAAAAGGGGCTGACATTTTCCTGCGGCGGATGTATGGTGATGCTGCAGAATCATCGAAAGGAGATTTTTGCGATGGAAAATCAGGACAGAGGACTTTTTCTGCACGATGTGCTCTGCTTTGCCGCCGAAGCCCATCAGGGCCAGCTGAGAAAGGGGAGCGACACACCCTACATCGCCCATCCCTTTGAAGCGGCCATGATTCTGGACAAGGCCGGCTGCGGAACAGAGGTGGTGGCGGCGGCGCTGCTCCACGATACGCTGGAGGATACGGCGGTGACGGCAGAGGAGCTGGAACAGCGGTTTGGCCCGGAGATTCTCGCTCTGGTTCAATGGGAGAGCGAGGATAAATCCCTCAGCTGGGAAGCCCGCAAGCAGCATACCATCGACGATCTGGCGGACGCTCCCTTTGAGGTGCTGCTGGTGGCCTGTGCCGACAAGGTCTCTAATCTGCGCAGCATGAAGCGGGATCACGACCGGATCGGAGAGCAGCTCTGGCAGCGGTTCCGGCGGGGCAGGGAGCAGCAGGCCTGGTATTACGGCGAGCTGGTGCGGGTTCTCGCTCCGCTTGCGGACTATGAGATGTACAGCGAGCTGAAGAAGCTGTACCGCGCCGTCTTTGCTGCGGAGCAGGCGGATGACTGACGGGTTTCCGCCGCCGGTGGCTATGTACGGAAAAGGACTGCCCACCTCCGGGATGGACAGTCCTTTTGCTTTCAGAGGCAGCGCTTCAGCTCCTCCACGCTCTTTTCCTCAAAGGCCAGCAGCTTTTCCGCCAGCCGTCTGGCTTCTCCCTCTGCCCGGGGATGGCTGTTCAGCTGCTGCTGCAGCTCCACGATGCCCATGGTGCTGCCTTCGATCATCATCTGGGCCATATGGGAGGAGCTGTTGTCCAGCAGCGTGTTCATCCGCAGCCCCATGGCCGCCATGGCGTTAGACAGAGGCTTTTTTTCCGGCGTCACGCCGCCCTGCAGCAGACGGGTGCGGGCTTCGGCTGCTGCCTGTTCATAGGTTTGCTGCTGCTTCCGGATCCGGTCGGAGAAGGCCGGATCCTCGCTGCGGGAGAGCAGCTCTCCCAGTGTGTTTTTTCCCATTTCCGCTGTGGTGTGCACCGCCTGCAGCAGCGCTGCGCTATCCTGACTGATCATCTTTCAACCGCCTTTCATCTGGTATACAGTCAGTCTGCCGCATCGGGGGAGATTTTATGCGGACAAAAGAAAAAAGCCCCCGAAAGGGCTTTCCAGCGTGTCGATAAAGTCGCTACTGATTGACGATTTGCACAAATAGGCAACTCACTTTCAATTGGTTGCCAAGGCAAAAAAGTTTTACTCGATTTTTTTTCAAAAAATCGCAGGTCCAGGGCAGTGCCCTGGTCGCCCTCCGCAGAGGGCGAAATACTCTTATATACACATAAAAAGTCAGGAAGGTATGGAAACCCTACTAAGGGGTGTCCATATGGGTGGAACCGGCATCGAGCCGGTTCCACCCATTTTTTCACGCTGTCTCTTCGTTTGTGCAACTTTTTCCTGCAAACCACTTTTTCGACAGTCTAAAAAGCCCCCGAAAGGGCTTTCTACGTGTCCGTCAGATGTGCTTAAAGGGCAGAGCGCATAAACGCATTCTCCCCGGGCCGACCGCTTCATTTTTTCTTTTTCAGCTTCTCGCTGCTTCCGTCCGGATGTACCACCACCGTGTTGTCCAGCTGGGACTGCAGACTTTCCCGGAAGGCTGCCACATAGGCCTCCCGCAGGGCTTTCCGCTCCTGCTCCTCTTCGGGGGTCAGGCCGGTGGTTTTTGCTTTTCTCGCCAGCTCATTGATACGGGCGATCTGTTCATTGGTCACTGCCATATGCTTCCTCCATCAGCCGCCGGAGGGCGGATTCGAATGCCCGATCCTCCTCCGGACGGCGTTTTTTCATGGTTTGGGTTCGTCCGCCGCTGCGGCGGACCTTTTTGCCGAGAAACCGCTCGAACAGCAGCTGATCGATGTTGTCGGCGGTGTATACAAGGCCGTTCTGGTTCAGGGCCCGGAGGCCCTTGCCCAGGGCCATGGCTGCCACGCCATAGTCCTGGGTGACAATGATGTCCCCCGGCTGTGCCAGAGCCATCAGCTTCAGGTCGGCGCTGTCCGCCCCCTTGTCCACCGTAAAGACCTGACTGTAGCCGTCCTCCAGCCGGTGACTGGTGTCGCAGACCAGCAGCACCGGCACCTTCCGGTTTCTGGCTTCCCGGACGATGATCGTCCGGACGGGGCAGGCGTCGGCGTCCACCAGAATTCTCATGATTTCTCCTCCGCCTTTGAGAAGACACAGAGCCAGATGCAGGCGGGCTCCCTGCTGGTATAGGTCACCCGATGCCGCAGCCCGGCGGGGAGGAAGGCGCAGTCGCCCTTCTTCAGCCGGAGGATCTCCCGCTCGGTCTCCAGCCCGGCTTCGCCCTGCAGCACCGTGACCCACTCGTCCTCGGCCTGATCGTACCAGAAGCCCGGGGGAGAAACCTGCCCGGTGGAGACGATGCGCTCGATGCGCACCGCTGCCGTCTGCAGCAAGGGATCGGTCTGCTCTTCGGGAGCGGAAGAAAGGTATTCTTCAAACAGATTCATGGGCATCCTTCCGTATATTCCTTCACGCTTCCCCGATAAACCGCAGGAAGGCGCCGCCGTAAACGCTGTCGATGACCTCCTGCTTTATGCCCAGCTTCTCATAGATGGCCATATCCCGGGCCACCCACTCCAGGGTGTGGGCGGTGCCGTAGTCATAGGTGGAGCAGTCCGAGCCGAACATGATGCGGCTCAGGTCATAGCCGGTGCAGAACAGCTTGCGCAGCACATCCTCCCGGAAGGAGGGCGGCGTGCCGGGGGTCAGGTCGACATACAGCTCCGCTGCCTGATCGCCCATGGTGCGGTGCAGGAACTGGGATTTGCCGTACAGGGCAATCATTTCATCGCACCAGGGCCAGGAAACGTGAGCCATGGCGAATTTCAGCCCGGGAATGAACAGCAGCGGCTCGAAATTCAGAGGCTTTGTATATCCGGCGCTGACCGACCAGTCCCAGAGAATGCCCGAATGGAACAGGATGGGCTTGCCTTTGGAAGCAATGTACCGCCAGAGCTTCATGGACCGCTCCTCTCCCACAAAGAAGTGGTTGGGGATGACCTTGAAGCCCCGGACGCCCCGCTCGACGGCCCGGTCCACCTGCGCTTTGGCGTCCTCTTCGGTGGGATCGATCCAGTAAAAGGGGTACAGATCGGGCCCCGCTTTGCAGGCCTCCATCAGCAGCTCCAGCCGCTCTTCGGAGGTTCGGGGAATTTCGTTAAAGCTCTCCTGGAAGGAGGCCGGGTGGTCGCTGATGAGAATGGAGCCGTCAAAGCCCGCTTTGTGCAGCTTGTCCAGGAACAGGTCCGGGCTGTCCTGGCCCTCCCGGGTGCGGATGTGCAGATGACTGTCGATGCGTTTCATGGTATTCCCTCCCGATGTGATGATGGACGCTTCGCTGTTTTCATTGTACCATACGGGGTCGCTGCGGTCAATGGCGAAAGCTTCTGTCTTCGGACAACATTTTCTCCAGAAAACAAACCTTTCTTCGCGAAACAGTTGACTTTCACACTTTGGAGTGTTAAAATGAAGGCGTATGAAAGCATTTCCCTCCACCGGGAAAGCAATCGTCATCCGCTATGATCAGAAAGGTTCATTTTTGAGGTGTGTTATGAACGAAAAACTGCGTGAGCTGAACGTGGATTTTCTCTTCCAGGCGGTGCTGAACCTGCGCACCATGGAGGAGTGCTACAACTTTTTTGAGGATCTCTGCACCGTTCCCGAGCTGAAGGCCCTGTCCCAGCGGATTCTGGTGGCCAAAATGCTCAGCGAGGGCAAGGTGTACAGCGATATCGTCACCGCCACCGGCGCCTCCACCGCCACCATCAGCCGGGTCAACCGGTCGCTCCATTACGGCTGCGACGGGTACGAGGTCATCTTCGCCCGGATGGATGAGCAAAACCGTGCGGAGGCAGAGATGCAGGGGGAACAGGAGAAAAAGTGAGCAATTATATGGACTTTGCCGCCGTTTATGATCTGCTGACCCGGGAGATCGACTATGAGGCCAGAGGCCGGTATTTCGATCAGGTCATCCTCCACCACGGGGGATTCCACGGGATTCTGCTGGATCTGGGCTGCGGCACCGGCTCTCTCAGCGAGGTCATGACCGGGCTGGGCTACGATGTGATCGGGGTGGACAATTCCCCCGGCATGCTGACGGCGGCTCTGGACAAGCGGCTGGAGAGCGGCAGCGACATCACCTATCTCTGTCAGGACATGACCGAGCTGGATCTGTTCGGGACGGTGGATGTGGTGCTTTCTGCTCTGGACAGCCTCAATCACCTGACCCGTTATGAGGATTTTTGCGCCGCCATCAAAAAAGCGGCCTTTTTTCTGCATCCGGACGGCGTCGTGGTCTTTGACCTGAACACGCCCTACAAGCATCGGCAGGTGCTGGGGAACAATACCTTCGTCTACGATATGGACAGCGTCTACTGCGTCTGGCAGAACACCCTGAAGGAGGGTGATCTGGTGGAGATGAGTCTGGATCTGTTCATCGCCGACGAGGACGGCCGCTATGACCGCCGGGAGGACGGCTTCGGTGAGCGGGCCTACTCCCATGAGCAGGTGTGTTCCGCCCTGTACAATGCCGGTCTGCGGCTGGAGGCGGTCTATGACGAGGACTCCTTTGACCCGCCCCGTCCCGACTCCCAGCGGCTGATCTATGTGGCCCGGCTGGATCCCGACCGGGATGTGTTCCGGCAAAGTGCGCCGAAGCATCCGGAGATGCTCTGAAGTATTGAAGTGTAATGAAGCGTTGTGGAGAACCGCTCCCGCAGGCCGCTTGAGTGTGGCGGGGCGGTTGATCCGTAAAGAAAGGAAATTCCCTATGGCAAGACTTACCCGCGCGAGTTCCGGGGACGGTTCGGTCATGGCCATGGCCATTGACTCCACCGACCTGGTCAGCCGCATTGAACAGATTCACAAAACCTCCGCCGTGGTGACGGCGGCCACCGGACGGCTGGCCACCGCCGCCTCCATGATGGGCTGGATGCTCAAGGGGGAGGGGGACACCCTGACCCTGCGGCTCTGCGGCGGCGGCCCTGCCGGAACGATTCTGGCTGTGGCCGATTCCCGGGGCAATGTGAAGGCCTGTCCGCAGAATCCGGTGGTGGAGCTGCCCCTCAACGCCCGTGGCAAGCTGGATGTGGCCGGTGCCGTGGGCCGGGACGGTTATCTGGCCGTCATCCGCGACCTGGGACTGAAGGAGCCCTATGTGGGGCAGGTGCCCATCGTCTCCGGCGAAATCGCCGAGGACATCACCAGCTATTACGCCGTCAGCGAGCAGACGCCCACCGTCTGCGGTCTGGGGGTTCTGGTCAATCCCGACCTGACCGTCCGGGCGGCCGGCGGTTTTCTGGTGCAGCTGCTGCCCTTTGCCGATGAAAAGGTCATCGACATTCTGGAGCAGACGGTGCAGAAGATTCTGCCTGTTTCCTCCATGATCGAACAGGGACTGACTCCGCCCGACATCTGCCGGATGCTGCTGGAGGGGCTGGAGCCCCAGATTCTCGACGAGTGTATGCCCGCCTACTGCTGCGACTGCAGCCGGGACCGGGTCGAGCGGGCGCTGATGAGCCTGGATCCCGCCGACCTCACCGAGATGATCGAAAAGGACGGCGGCGCCCAGGTGGACTGCCACTTCTGCGAGAAGAAATACCGCTTCACCGCCGATGATCTGCGGGCCCTCCGGGATCAGCGGCTGAGAAAGGGGGAGACCCCGTGCGGGTGATGATGATCGGCGACGTGGTGGGACAGCCCGGCTGCGAGTTCCTGCGCAAACGCCTGCCCGCCTTCAAGCGGGAGCAGAAGGTGGACGCGGTCATCTGCAACGGTGAAAACTCCGCCGTGGGCAACGGCATCCTGCCCCAGTCGGCGGAGTTTCTCTTCGACAGCGGGGTGGACGTCATCACCGGCGGCAACCATTCCTTCAAGCGCCGGGAGATTCAGGACTATCTGGACGATCATCCCAACCTGCTGCGTCCGGCCAACTATCCGCCCGGTGCCTATGGAAACGGCTGGTTTGTGCTGGACGGGGGAAATTTTACCCTGCTGGTCATCAGTCTGCTGGGGCAGGTCTATCTGGATCCCATGGACGATCCCTTCCGCACCTGCGACCGGATTTTGTCCGAGGTGAAGGCGGACTTTACCATCGTGGACTTCCACGCCGAAGCCACCGGGGAAAAGATGGCACTGGGCTACTATCTGGCCGGGCGGGTTTCGGCCGTGGCCGGTACCCATACCCATGTGCAGACGGCCGACGAAACCATTCTGGAGGGCTTCACCGGCTACGTCTCCGATTTGGGCATGACCGGGCCCATCCGCTCCATTCTGGGCACCGCACCGGAAAACATCGTCCGCCGGATGACCACCCGGCTGCCTACCCGCTTCACCGTGCCGGACGGCCCCTGTAAAATGGAGGGCATTCTGCTGGATCTGGAGAAGAAAACCGGCAAATGTACCAAAATTGAGCGCTTCCAATTGCTGTAATAGACTATTCACTCAAAAAGTGCTTGTAACTTGTGAAGAAATATAGTATAATCAGGGCACAGGAATAACAAACGGGTGCGCTCCCTTCTTGTTGATGTTCCCTTCGGCGCGACAGTGCGGGATGCCCGTTCCTGTGGCCCGGATCGCTGCGGTTTCCGATGCGGCTGGGTGCAATTCATTCAGCAGGAGGAATTCCGATGGAAGTACTGAAGGTATCCGCAAAATCGCCCCCCAATTCGGTGGCTGGAGCCATTGCCGGGATTGTGCGGGAACAGGGTGAGGTGGAGCTGCAGGCTGTGGGAGCCGGCGCCGCCAATCAGGCCATCAAGTCGGTGGCCATTGCCCGTGGGTTTCTGGCGGCATCCGGGGTGGATCTGGTCTGTGTCCCGTCCTTTACCAGCATTGAGATCGACGGGGAGGAGCGCACGGCCATCCGGCTGGTGGTGAATTCCCGCTGAAAAACAGAAGATGAGGGGCAAAGCCGCGTGTTTCAGCAGCTTTGCCCCTTTTGTTTCCGTGAAAATCCGCCTGCGGGCTTGACCTTATCTTTTAAAAGCGTTATAATAAGGATAAATCGAACATTGGAGGAGTTTGTCATGGATCAGAAATTTATCGTAGAAACTTCCGCCCGTCATCTTCATGTGACTAAAGAAGCTCTGGAAATCCTGTTCGGCAAGGACGCCGTCCTGCACAATAAGAAGGATCTGTCCCAGCCCGGTCAGTTCGCCACCACCGAGAAGGTGACCGTAGTCGGCCCCAAGGGTCAGTTCAACGCTTCCATCCTCGGGCCGGAGCGCTCCGCCACTCAGGTGGAGATCAGCGCTTCCGACGCCCGCACCCTGGGCGTCACCGCTCCCATCCGCGAGTCCGGCGACATTGCCGGTTCCGCCGGCTGCAAGCTGGTCGGCCCTGCCGGTGAGCTGGAGATCACCGAAGGCGTCATCATCGCCAAGCGGCACATCCACTTCACTCCCGAAGAAGCCGCCGAGAGAGGCGTTCAGGACAAGGACGTGGTCTGGGTGAAGATCGAGACTCCCGAGCGCAAGACCATCTTCGGTGATGTGGTTGTCCGGGTCAGCCCCAAGTTCTCCGCTGCCATGCATCTGGATACCGACGAAGCCAACGCCGCCGGCTGCGCCGGTCTGGTCTACGGCGAGATTGTGAAGCTGTAAGTTTCTGCG
>JAQXNQ010000010.1 GCA_029098085.1 Oscillospiraceae bacterium | reverse complement strand
GCCTTACCCACCCGGGCGAGGGTGAACTTCTGCTGGCTTACGTTGGCATTCTGCCAGATCTGCAGGTTGGCGCCGTTTTGGGTAGAGCCGCCGGAGATGTCCAGCACAGAGCCAGGCGCGCACTGCGGGCTGATGGTGTAGGTGCCGTTTGAGGGCAGCACCTCTTCAAACCGCCATAGCTGAGCGGCGGTGCCGTTACTGTCATACTGCCAGACATTGGTGCCGTTACCGCTGCCGCCGCCCGAGACATCGAGGAATTTGCCGCTGTAGACCGACTGGATGGTGTAGTAGCCGTTTCCTGCGTATTTGATGATCCATTTCTGGGAGTTGCCGCTGTGGGCGTCCCACTGATGGATGTTGGCGCCGGAGCTTCGGCTGGGGCCGTCAATGTCCAGCCGTCTGCCTGAATGGACGGCGGTGATCCAGTAGCTGCCGCTTCCGGTGGAGGTTACATAAAACCGCTGCTGATCGACATTCGCGATGCCCCAGATCTGCAGGTTGACGCCGTTTTCGGTGCCCGCGCCGGACATGTCCAGACAGGAGCTGGGGGCGCATTTGGGGCTGATCACATAACAGCCGGAGGATAGGTTGTCCGCGGTGGAATAAGCTTCAGCGGGCTGTGCCGGTGCGCAGAAGACTGCGGTCAGGGAGAGGGCTGCGGCGGTGAACAGGGCTTTGCTGCGGCGCAGAAGGCGCCTGAGCGGTGATGTGGTATGGGCGACAGTGTGATTCATCATAATTCCCCTTTCAGCTTGTTCATGAAGGTGATACCCTTCAAACAGAAGGGGAAAAGTATTTTCGCAGCCCGGGAAAAGTTTTTTCGGCTTTCGGGGAAAGGGCGCAGCTGTCTGCGGAAAGGAAAAAACAGGAAAGAGATTCGCCGGGTGCGGTGCTGCTGCCTGACCGCTCACTTTGTTTTCAGCAGCATCCTCCGTATCAGAATCTTCTGCATCGTCTGCTGCAGCATCTTCTTCATCAGCATCAGTATCATCATCGGGTTTTTAAAAAACCGTTCGGTTTTTTCACAAAGTAAAGTGCTGCTGCAAAAAAAGTGCTGCTGCAAAAGCTCCGGAGCGCATCCGGCTTCGCGCAGCAGCATCTTTTTCAGTATCCGTATCAGCATCCTTATCCGTATCTGTATCCGTGCCCTTATCCTTATCCTTGTCCGTATCAGTATCTGTATCTGTATAGCTTTTTTGGCTTTTTCAAAAAAAGGGGTGGTTTTTTTGATGATGCTGAAAAAAGGGTAGGTTTTTTCGGGCGGATTTGAAAAAGGGGAGGTTTTTCAGAAGAAACCTCCCCCTTTTCATTATAAGGTGCTCCGCATAAGATGCTCCGCCGCAAGACGGCATGTATGGTCATCCCTGCCGTCCTTCCGGTCGTGAGACATTCTTGCAGCTATCCGGTTATTGCCGGATAGCGAAGACGCCCTCAAAAATTCACCCACGCGCAAGAATGACGTCAAACGCCTCTCGCTGAAAACATGGGAGATCTATCTCGAAAATTCACCCACGCGCAAGAATGACGTCCGCCATGCGCCGGAAAAGCCTGATGGCTGCTTGCAGCTTTATTGCGCTGGCGGCGCGGCCGTCATTTTGGCCGTGAGTCATTCTTGCAGCTTTCCGGCTTTTGCCGGAAAGCGAGGAAGGCTTCCGTCTGCTGCCTGGTGGGGATGGAGGAAGCTGCCCCCATTCCGCTGACGGCCAGAGCCGCCGCTGCCGCCGCCAGCTGCAGGGCCCGGGAAGCGGGCAGTCCCTCCAAAACCGCCGCCAGGAAGTAGCCGGTGAAGGTGTCGCCTGCGCCGGTGGTGTCCACCGCCTGTACCGGGAAGACGGGCTGCAGCAGCTTCTCCTTCCCGTACCGGAACACGGCGCCGTCCTTTCCGAGGGTCAGGACAATCCGGGCCTTCGGGAACTTTTCCTGCAGGGCATCGGGCACGCGGGAGAGATCTTTCTCGCCGGAGAGGGCCATTCCTTCCAGCTCATTGAGAATCAGGTAATCCGCCAGCTGCAGGTCGCAGCGCAGCAGCGCCTCGTCACAGGGGGAGGGATTCAGGGCGATGGACAGCCCCCGGCGGGCAGCCAGCTCCATGAGCCGGTCCGGCAGGCTGATCTCGTTCTGCATCAGCAGCAGGTCGCCCGGCTCAAACCGCTCCAGCACCCGGACGATGAAGTCCTCGGTGATCTGCCGGTTGGCTCCGCCGTGGAGCAGGATGCAGTTCTGTCCCGAGGGGGTGAGCTGGATGATGGCGTGACCGGTGCGGCCGGGCACCCGCTCCACCAGACTGCAGTCGACGCCGCTTTCGGCGGCGATGTCCAGCAGAAAATCCCCATCCTCACCGATGAGGCCCCCATGAAAGACCGGCGCGCCCGCCCGGGCCAGGGCGATGGACTGGTTCAGTCCCTTGCCGCCGGGAAACACCTCCAGCTTCCGGGAGGAGAGGGTTTCTCCCTCCTGTACCATGTGCGGAACGGAATAAACATAGTCGCAGTTGAGCGAGCCAAAGTTCAGAATCTTCATATCCATGCTCCTTTCTCGGTCTGGTTTTATTATACCGCCGGGATGCCGGTCTGCCAAGGGAGAAAAGTGCGGCTGTTTTTTGGCAATCCTGACGGTCTTCATCGTCCGAAAAGAGACATTTTCTCATGGTTTGGCTGAAAAGATGGGAAGCCGGTTGACATTCTCCAATCATAAGTATATACTGAAAGTTGTCCGGCGCGGATGCGATTTCAGTATTCATTCACAGTTTTTGCTTCACCTTCCCGGGCCTGTCCCGGAGGGCGCAGGGGAGAGCGGCAGTCTGCCGCGGGGGAGCTCCCTTCGGCAGGGAATGTGAAGAAACGGGATCGGCATGACCATCCCCGTCGCCGCCAGATTCTTTGCGCTTCCGGCTGTACCTGTGTGCCGGAAGGCATCCGTTCCCCTGCCCGTGACGCGGAAAAGGGCCTCTGCCGGGGGACGGCTGTGCAAGAGAACTTTTCCGAAGTTCTCAGGACCAACCGAGAGGCATCAACATGAAAAACAAAATTGACAGTCAGAGCTTCGGGCTGATCCGGCGCTATCTCAAAGGGTTCTACCATCTCTTTGCGCTGGCTCTGATCTGCTCGGTGCTGGGTACCATCTTCAATTCTCTGACGCCCCAGATCTTCCGCTTTGCCGTGGACGGCGTTCTGGGCGGGGACGGCTCCAGCTTGCCGGATGCGATCCGGAACCTGCTGGATCTGTCCTGGATTTCGCAGAATCCGCTGTCTGCCCTGAGCCTTGCCGCCATGGCGGCCATTCTGACGGCGCTGCTGTCCGGCCTTTGCAGCTACGGCTTCCGTATGTGCACCACCAAGGGCTCCGAGGGCTTCGTCAAGGCCCTGCGGGACAGCCTGTACGGCCATATTCAGAAGCTGCCCTTCCAGTGGCATGTGGCCCATCAGACCGGCGAGATCATTCAGCGCTGCACCTCCGACGTGGAGGTGGTGCGCAGCTTCATCACCAACCAGCTGCTGGAGGTCATCCGGACCGTGTTCCTGGTGGTCTTTTCCCTGAGCATCATGTTCTCGATGAATGTGAAGCTGGCGACCATTGCCGCGGTCTTCATTCCGGTGGTTATGGCCTATTCCGGCATCTTCTACGCCAAAATCGCAACCCGGTTCCGGGTGGCGGACGAGGCGGAGGGCGAGCTGTCCAGCACGGTGCAGGAAAACCTGACCGGCGTACGGGTGGTGCGCGCCTTTGGCCGGGAGCGGTTCGAGATCGAGCGCTTCGACAAGAAGAATAACACCTTTGCCAATCTCTGGATTCAGCTGGGCAAGCTCATGAGCCTGTACTGGAGCCTGGGCGACCTGATCACCGGCCTGCAGGTGATGACCATCATTTCGGTGGGCGCGCTGCTGGCCGTGCGGGGCGAGCTGACCCTGGGCGAGTTCCTGGCCTTTGTGTCCTACAATTCCAGCCTGATCTGGCCGGTCCGCGGTCTGGGGCGCATCCTCTCCGAAATGAGCAAGGCCGGCGTTTCCATCGACCGTGTGGCCTACATTCTGAAGGCGGAAGAAGAAACGGATCCCGCCGATGCCCAGACCCCTCCGCTGGATCGGGACATCCGCTTCGAGGATGTGACCTTCTCCTACGAGGGACAGAAGCCGGTGCTGGATCATCTGTCCTTTACCATTCCCGCCGGCAGCACCTTTGCCGTGCTGGGGAGCACCGGCTCCGGCAAGAGCACGATGATGCACCTGCTGGACCGGCTGTACGACCTGGGCGAGGGGCAGGGCCGCATCACCATCGGCGGCGTGGATCTGCGCACCATCCGCCGGGACTACCTGCGGAAGGGCATCGGCCTGGTGCTGCAGGAGCCCTTCCTGTTCTCCCGGACCATCCGGGAAAACATCGCCATCTCCCGTCCCGGCTCCGGGATGGAGGACATCCGGGGCGCGGCGGGCATCGCCTGTGTGGATGAGGCCATCGATACCTTCACCGACGGCTACGACACGGTGGTCGGCGAGCGGGGCGTGACCCTGTCCGGCGGTCAGAAGCAGCGGGTGGCCATCGCCCGGATGCTGATGCAGAAGGCGCCCATCATGATTTTTGACGACTCCCTTTCGGCGGTGGACGCCGAGACCGACGCCAAAATCCGCGCTGCGCTGAAGGAACGGATGGGCTCTGCCACCGTGATTCTCATCTCCCACCGCATCACCACTCTGATGCAGGCGGATCAGATTCTGGTGCTGGAGGACGGCCATCTGGCCCAGCTGGGCACCCACAATGAGCTGATCCACAAGGACGGCATCTACAAGGACATTTACGATATCCAGATGAGCAGCAGCGACCGGGAGCTGCTGGAGGAGGGTCGTCACTGACCCGCTCCGCAGCCGGACGTGTTTTCTCAGGTGCCCCCGGGCTGACGTCCGGGCGGCAGAAAGGCATATCACATGAAAATAGACGAAAAAGAATACACAAAATCTTTTGAGCTCCGCACCTGGAAGCGGCTGCTGCCCTTCTTCAAGCCCTTTAAGCGGCTGTTTGCGGTGATCATTCTGATGAATCTCCTCTGCGCCTGTGTGGACATTGCGCTGCCTCTGTTCCAGCGGGTGGCCATCGATAATTTTATTGAAGCCAACACCAGCGAGGGCCTCTGGCTCTTCGCACTGATCTACGGCGTGACGATCTGCGCCCAGACCGTCTTTGTTATCATTTTCACCCGCGGCTGCATGAAGGTGGAGATGAACATGGGTCGGGACATGAAGCGGGCCTGCTTCACCCATCTGCAGACCCTGTCCTTTTCCTATTATAATACAACACCGGTGGGCTATATCCTTTCCCGGGTCATGAGCGATACCAACCGCATCGCCGCCATGTGCGCCTGGAATACGGTGGACATGTTCTGGTCGGTATCCTATGTCATCGGCGTGTTTATCGCCATGTTTATGCTGAACGCAAAGCTCGCCCTGCTGGTGGTGCTGATCGTGCCCGTTCTGGCGGTGCTGACCGCTTATTTCCAGAAGCGGATTCTTCACTGGAATCGCCGGATCCGCAAGCAGAACTCCAAGATCACCAGCGCCTACAACGAGGGCATCATGGGGGCCAAGACCTCCAAAACCCTGGTCATCGAGGAGCAAAACACCCGGGAGTTCACTGAAATCACCGAGGACATGCGCTGCAGCGGCATCCGGGCCGCCCGGCTCAATGCGGTGTTTATTCCGCTGGTGATGCTGCTGGGTTCGGTCATCAGCGCCATCGTCATCCGCCGGGGCGGTCAGATGGTGCTGGAGAATCTGCTGATGCTGGGCACCCTGTCGGCCTTCGTGACCTACGCCACCGGCATCTTTGAGCCCATTCAGCAGATCGCACGCAACCTGTCCGAGCTGTTTTCCCTGCAGGCCAACATCGAGCGGGTCATGGATCTGCTGGATGAAAAGCCTCAAATTGTGGACACCCCCGAGGTCATTGAAAAGTACGGCACCTCGCTGGATCCCAAGCCGGAAAACTGGGAGCCCATCAAGGGCGACATCGAGTTTGACGATGTGTCCTTCCAGTATCCCGACGGCAATGAGGAAGTGCTCAGCCATTTCAGCCTGAAGATTCCCGCCGGCACCACGGTGGCCATCGTCGGCGAGACCGGCGCCGGAAAATCCACGCTGGTCAATCTGGCCTGCCGGTTCTTTGAGCCCACCGCCGGACGGATCCTGATCGACGGCCGGGACTACCGGGAGCGCAGCCAGCTCTGGCTGCACAGCAGCATCGGCTATGTGCTGCAGAGCCCCCACCTGTTCTCCGGAACCGTTATGGAGAACATCCGATACGGCCGGCTGGACGCCACCGACGAGGAGGTCATGGCGGCGGCCCGGGCGGTTTCGGCCGATACGGTGGTAGAGAAGCTGGAGAACGGCTGGCAGAGCGATGTGGGCGAGGGCGGCGACCGCCTTTCCACCGGTGAGAAGCAACTGATCTCCTTTGCCAGAGCGGTTCTGGCCAACCCCCGGATCTTCGTGCTGGACGAGGCCACCTCCTCCATCGACACCCAGACCGAGCAGCTGATCCAGAACGCCATCGAGTACCTGCTGCGGGATCGCACCTCCTTCCTGATTGCTCACCGGCTTTCCACCATCCGTCAGGCGGATCTGATTCTGGTGGTCAAGGACGGCCGGATCGTGGAACAGGGCCGTCACGAGGAGCTGCTCCGCAAGGGCGGCTACTATCACACCCTCTACAGCCGGCAGTTTGAGGAAGAATCCTTCATGAGCCTGCTGGGCAAATAATCGGTTCAAGCAAACGAGCCCCCTTTCTCCGTCTGTCGGAAAAAGGGGGCTCGTTGTTTTTCAGACCGGGGCGGGGGTTCTTCCCCGGTCTTCAGGTCAAATTGTGGAAAACTCAGCCGCCGTAGGCCTCGGCGACATAGTGCTTCAGGTTGTCAAGGCCAATGCGGATGCCTTCGATGCAGTCTTCAATGCCTTCAAACTCGATGGCGATATAGCCGTCATAGCCGGCGCTCTTCAGAGCACGCAGGCACTGCACCACCGGCACGCTGCCGTGGCCGATGATGGTGGCGCGGCGGAAATTGCCGCCTCTGGTCAGGGCGAAGCCCTCGCCGGGATCGGCGCTGTTGCCGCTCTTGATGATGAAATCCTTGGCGTGGACATAGAAGGCGTAGGGAGCGCAGCGTCCCACCGCCAGCACCGGATCATCGTCGGCACAGAGGAAGTTGCCCATGTCCACCAGCTGGCCGAAGTTGTCGCTGGCCACCGTGTTGATGAGCTTTTCCACCCGCAGGCTGTCCTGGGAGAACAGACCGTGGTTTTCAGTCATGGTTTTGATGCCCTTGGCTTTGGCATATTCGGTGATTTCCCGGCAGGCGTCCGCCAGCTTTCCGACCACCGTGTCATAGCCCTGCCAGGTGCGGGGGCGGGGGCCGCCGGTCACATCATGCCGCAGGGTCTGACAGCCCATGATCTCGGCTGCGTCCACCAGCGTCTTGACCTTGGCGATTTCGGCAGCGGTGTCGCCGTCGCTGCCGTTCAGGAAATCGGCGCCCACGGCAAAGTTGCAGATGGGAATGCCCACCCGGTCGCTTTCGGCGCGGAGCATTTTGGCGTACTCAATGGGATCCACGCCCTCCGGGAAGGCGGCGAACTCAATGGCGTCAAAGCCCATTTCCTTCGCCTTGGCGATGCAGTCGGGGTAATCCATCCGGCCGGCCCGGATGTACTGCATGAAGCTCCAGGAGCTGACAGCAAATTTCATGGCAATCATCCTTTCCGTTTTGCACATGCAGATCACATGATGAAAAATCAGGCGCCGTACACCTCGGCGACGTATCTCTTCAGGTTGGCAAGACCGATGGAAATGCCCTGGATGCAGTCCTCCATGCCCTCGAATTCGATGGCGATGTAGCCGTCATAGCCGGCAAGCTTCAGAGCGCGCAGGCACTGTACCACCGGCACGTCGCCGTGGCCGATGATGGTGCCCCGCAGATAGTTGCCGCCTCTGGAGGGGAAGAAGCCCTCACCGGGATTGGTGCCGTTGCCGCTCTTGACGATGAAGTCCTTGGCATGGGCGTAGAAGGCGTAGGGGGCGCAGCGGCCCACAGCCAGCACCGGATCGTCGTCGGCGCAGAGGAAGTTGCCCATGTCCACCAGCTGGCCGAAGTTGTCATTGGCCACCGTGTTGATGAGCTTTTCCACCCGCAGGCTGTCCTGAGAGAAGTAGCCGTGGTTCTCGGTCATGGTCTTGATGCCCTTGGTCTTGGCGTACTCGGTGATTTCGCGGCAGGCTTCAGCCAGCTGCTCCACCACGGTGTCATAGCCCTTCCAGGTGGGAGCGGCGGGAGCGTTTGCGACGTCGTGCCGGAGGGTGGGGCAGCCCATGATCTCGGCCAGGTCGATCTTCTGCTTGACCTTGGCGATGGTTGCGGCCACGTCGCCGTCGAGCAGATTCGCACCTACGGCAAAGTTGGAGATGGCCATACCCTGCTCATCGGCAACGGCCCGCATCTTTCTGGCGAACTCCACGGGATCCTCGCCCTCGGGGAAAACGAAGTCTACGAATTCGATGGCGTCAAAGCCCATTTCCTTGGCCTTGACGATGCAGTCGGCAGGGGTCATGCGGCCATCCCGCAGGTACTGCATGAAGCTGTAAATGCTGACGGAAAATTTCATGGAAATCCATCCTTTCTATGATGCCCCGCCGGAAAGCCCGGCGGGGAGAAGCGGCGGCTTGGGAAACGATTAAAGCACGACCTCGTGGCCGGTGCGGGCGGACTCGTAAATGGCGTCCAGAATCTTCATCAGGGTGATGCCGTCCTCGGCAGGGGACTTGCAGGGGGTGCCGTTGATGACGCAGTCCACGAAGTGGTTGATCTCGTTGGCGAACAGGCCGTCGAAGCTCAGGGCGGTGGGGGTGGTCAGCTGAACGTTGGCCATGTAGTCGTTGAGGTTGGTGTACATCTCCAGCTCGGGATCCAGCTTGGCGCCGGCCTTGGTGCCGAACAGCTGGATGGTGCCCTCGTCGTGCTTCAGGTTCAGGGAGAAGGCAGCCTCGATGGAGACCACGGCGCCGTTGTCGTAGCGGATCATGGCAGTGGCCAGATCTTCCACGTCGAAGATGTCATTTTCAGAAGCACCGGCGGATACATGGCCCTTGACAACGCCCTTCAGGCCAGGACGGTTGGCCAGCTTGTAGAAGGTCGCGCCGTAGACGGAAACGGGTTTGGGATTGCCCAGCAGGTAGCGGGTCAGGTCGATGACATGGACGCCCAGGTCAATCAGGGGACCGCCGGCAGAGCGGGACTTGTCACCGAACCAGCCGCCGGGAGCGCCGTTACGGCGGAGATAGGTGGCCTTGCCGTAGTACAGGTCGCCGAAGTAGCCGTTGTCGATGAAGTCCTTGACGATCTTGCAGTCGTTGCCGTAGCGGCGGACGAAACCGATCATCAGCAGCTTGCCGTTTTTCTCGGCGGCGGCCTTCATCTCCTCGGCCTCAGCGGCGCAGGTGGCCATGGGTTTTTCGCAGATGACGTGGCAGCCGGCGTTGAGGGCGGCGATGGTGCAGGGGGCATGCTGGCTGTTCCAGGTGCAGACGCTGACGGCGTCGATCTCGGGCAGCTCTCTGAGCATGACGTCCTTGTCGGTGTAGGTGCGGGTGACGCCGTATTTCTCGGCCATCATGTGCAGCTGCTTTTCATTGATGTCGCAGAAGGCGTACAGCTCCACGTTGGGGTTCTTCAGGTAGGCCTGGATGTGCTCGTTGGAGATGCTTCCGGTGCCGATGACGGCGACTTTGATTTTGCTCATGGGTTTTTGCTTCCTTTCGTCTGTTTACTTGATCAGGTTGTTCAGGAAATCCACGGCGGTGCGGATGTCCTTTTCGGGATTGTCACCCACCTCGCGCTCGATGGTCAGGAAACCGTGGTAGCCGATCTCGTCCAGCGCCTTGAGGTAGTTCTTGAAGTCCACGCTGCCCTCGCCCAGAGGCAGCTCGATGAAGGAGGGGCTGGCCAGCATCTCGGCCTCCACCAGGCCGTAGACCTCTTCGGGAGCCCGGTAGTAGTTGCGCTTGCCGTCTTTGGCGTGGGTGTGCACGATGTAGTCCTTCAGGGTGTAGACCGCTTTCGCGGGGTCGTCGCCGGTGACCATGACGAAGTTGGCGGGATCCAGGTTGACGGCCACGCCGGTGGAGTGCAGGCCGTCCAGGAAGCCCTTCAGGGTCTTGGCCTCCTCGGGGCCGGTTTCGATGGCGAAATGCGCCTGCAGGGAATCGGCGTACTGAGCCAGCTGGAAGCAGGCCTCCTGCATGATCTTGTAGCGGTCATGGGTGGGATCAGCGGGAACCACGCCGATGTGGGTGGTGACCACGTCGGTGCCCAGCTCCTTGGCCAGATCCAGAATCCGCTTGGAGCGCTCGATCAGCTCGGGGTTCTTCTCCTTGTCGCCGAAGCCGTGGCCCAGGTCGCCGCAGAGAGCGGAGATGACCAGCCCTTCCGCGCGAACCATGTCCAGGAATTCCTTCCGCTTTTCGCCGGTCAGATTCTCAGGGGCCAGCTCACCGTAGGTGGAGTACACCTGAATGCCGGAGGCGCCGATTTCCCGGGCCTTTTTCAGAGCCACGGGGATGGGCTGCTTGAAGGATTCCAGCATAACGCCAATGGAAAAATCGTACATAAGATCGTCCCTTTCCTGTGTAGAGTTGAAACAGTCTGCGGCCGTCTGTCCGTGCGGAAAAATTCCGTCCAAACGCACGATTCCATTGACGGCCAGTCCACTTTTATTATATAATAAAACGGACAGGAATGTAAAGGGGGTAATTTGCCTCTTCTTATCACGATCTTGCTTTTTTGACTTTGAAAAGGAGGAAGATGCCATGCAGCTTTCGACCTACGAGACCCATATTCATCCTGACCCGAATTTTCCGATCATTTTCCATCTGGATGTGCGGCGGCAGGAGGACCCGCCTTTCCTTTCCCACTGGCATGAAAGTCTGGAGCTTCTGTATTGTATCGAGGGGGAGTGCCAGGTCAGCTGCAGCGGCGTGTCCGGCACGGCCAGAACCGGGGACGTGGTGATTTTCAGCTCCAACTGCATCCATACGGTGCAGCCGGTCAGCCCCCGGTGTCGGTACTACTGCCTGATCGTGGACAAGAGCTTCTGCGACGGCTTCGGCGTGCCGGTGGGGGACAAGCAGTTCACGCTGGTGGTCAGCGACAGCCGGATCCGGGAGTGCTGGCAGGCCATCGTCCGGGAGATGGAGGAGCAGCCCCCTTATTATAAGGAAGAGGTCAAGGCCCTGAGCCTGCGGCTGCTGATCCGCTGCTGCAGGCTGTACGCCGCGCCGGGGGACGCCCTTTCGCCGGGAGACAGCCGCCGCAACGAGATGGTGAAGCGGGCGGTCAGCTATCTGCGGGCCCATTTCGCCGAACCGGTGACGGTGGATCAGCTCTGCAACTATGTGGGCTTCAGCAAGTACTATTTCTGCCGGGAATTCAAGGCCCTCACCGGCCGGACGGTGGTGGACTACATCAATTTTCTTCGCTGCAGCAACGCCCGCCGCCTGATTGCCAGCGGAAAGTACAACGTCAGCGAAAGCGCCGCCATGAGCGGATTCCGGAGCCTGTCCTATTTTTCCCGGGTCTACCGGCGGCAGATGGGGGTGCTGCCCTCGGACGAGGGAGAGGAAAAGCGGTAAGAGCTGCCTTAGTTTTTGTCAAAAATACAGTAGTTTTTGCACGGTGTATCGACATTTCCCTATGAGTCTGCTATGATGAAGGTGCAGGAAACAAATCTGTGACCGAAAGGGGAGATGGATATGAAAAGATGGTTTGCCGTGCTGTTGGCTGCGGCCATGCTGCCGACCCTCGGCGGATGCGGAGAAGCGAAGGTCACCGGACTGGAGCGGTTTCAGGATGAGAGCGGCGCCTTTGTCTGTCCCGGCCTTGCCTGGGGCATGACGGTGGAGGAAGCGGAGGCCGCCGGCGGCTGGACGCTGGACAAAGCGGTGATCGTTTCGGATGAGGATGTGACCTACGAGGTGCGGGACGTTTCCTATGGCGGGGAGGACTGGGTGCTGCAGCTCCAGTTTCTCCATGACGGCGGCCTGTGGTGCGTCAGCCTGCTGCAGACCGACGACGCATCCTCCATGGGAAAGCTGTTTGACTCGATGAACGACGCCCTCACCACCCTGTACGGCGAGCCGGACAGGGCGGAGTATGACGCCGTCCGGCAGCGGCAAAGCGGCGGACAGCTGCTCTGCAGCGAAGCCGGCTGGGAGGCAGAGGACGCGGCGGTGCCCAGCCGTCTGGATCTGCAGCTTGTCCGGCCGGAGGGCCGGGAGGACGCCAGCCTCGGTCTGGTCGTCATGTGCCTTTCTGGACTGGAAAATGCAGAATGAGTCCGACTTTTTTGCTCCGAAACCCTTGACAAGCGCTTCTTGCTTTGCTATACTAAATGTGTTGTGAGCCATTAGCTCAGTTGGCAGAGCATTTGACTTTTAATCAAAGGGTCCGGAGTTCGAGCCTCCGATGGCTCACCAAAAGCCCCAGTCCAGACCGGACCGGGGCTTCTTTGTTGCCGAAAATGCAGATTCCGCCGGAAAAATCTCAAAAAACGCTTCTTTTTCCCGCCGGTTTCTGCTATTCTGTAAATGGAACAGATTTTTCCAGGCAGGGGCGCCGAACGCCTCTGCGGAAGGGATGACAGAATGCGTATTGAAATTGACGGATTGAATGTTTTTTATATGGATCAGGGCCCCGAAAGACCGGGCGCCTTTGACGAGACCGTGCTGCTGCTGCACGGATGGGGAGCCAGCTCCTCCCTGTACCGCAGCATCATCGACAGGCTCAGCGTCCGCCGCCGGGTCATCGCGCCGGATTTCCCCGGCTTCGGTGAGACGGCGGAGCCGGATCGGCCCTGGGAGGTGCGGGATTTCGCCGATTTTACCCTGAAGCTCATTGACCGGCTGGGAGTGGAAAAGGTGATGCTGCTGGGCCATTCCCACGGCGGACGGGTGGCGCTGGACATCGCCGCCCGGGACGAGCTCCCCTTCACCCTCACCCGGATGGTGCTGATGGATGCGGCCGGTATCCTGCCCAGAAAGACCCTGCGGCAGAAGCTGCGGCAGCGGCAGTACAAGATTGCCCGGACCATTCTGTCCTGGAAGCCGGTGCGGGCCCTCTATCCCGATGCGCTGGAGAATCTCCGCCGCTCCCACGGCTCGGCGGACTACCAGAACGCTTCTCCCCTCATGCGCCAGACTCTGGTGAAGGTGGTCAACACCAGCATGGAGTGGGCCATGCCCCGGGTCACGGTGCCCACCCTGCTGCTCTGGGGTGAGGACGACACCGCCACCCCCATCTCCGACGGTGAGCGGATGGAGCAGCTGATTCCCGGCTCCGGCCTGGCCCGGATTCCCGGCGCCGGACATTTCTGCTATGTGGACCGGTGGCCCCAGGTTGCCCGGGTGCTGGATGCCTTTCTGGACGGAGGTAACGAATGATGAAGCTGACCCTTTTGATCCTGACTCTGATCTGCTGGCTGCTGAGCTTCGGCTGCCATCTGCTCTGGTATCTGCATATGTTTCAGCTCAACGGCTACAAGCCGAAGGTGCAGCTGCGCTGGCTGAAGGACAACTTCCTTCCCGCCGTGGTGGGCCGCAATCTGGCGGCCATCCTGACCCTGCCGCTGCTGTTTCTGGGGATTCCGGGACAGATTCTGTCCTGCCTGCTCCTGCTGCTTTCCGCCTGGCTGGGACGGCCCAAACCCAAACAGGCCAAAAAGCCGCTGGTTTACACCGCCCGGATCAAGCGGCTGCTCGTCACCTGCGGCGTGCTGACGGCTCTGTGCCTGCTGACGGTCATCCTCTGCCGGAACATCACCGCCGTTTGGGCGCTGCTGCTGCCGGTCTTCCACTGCGCGGGCGGACTGGTGGTGCTGCTGGGCAACCTGATCAACCGCCCCATCGAGAAGGCCATCAACCGCTGGTATGTGGAGGACGCCAAAAAGCTGCTCCGCTCGATGCCCCGGCTGAAGGTGGTGGGCATCACCGGCAGCTACGGCAAGACCAGCGTCAAGTTTTTCCTGCACAAGCTCCTGTCGGCCCGGTACAATGTGCTGATGACCCCGGAGAGCTACAACACCCCCATGGGGGTAGTCAAGACCATCCGCCAGAGCCTGCGGGCTACCCACGAGATCTTTCTCTGCGAGATGGGCGCCCGGAATGTGGGCGACATCAAGGAAATCTGCGACATCGTTTCCCCGGACTGCGGCATCATCACCTCAGTGGGTCCCCAGCATCTGGAAAGCTTTCATACGGTGGACAATGTAATCCGCACCAAGTTCGAGCTGCGGGACGCCCTGCCCCAGGACGGCACCATCTTCCTCAACTGGGACAACGGTTCTATCCGCTCCCAAACCCCCGGACGGCCTGCCGTGACCTACGGCATCGAGAATCCGGACAGCGATTATTTTGCCTATGACATCACCGTGTCCGCTGCCGGCTCCGCTTTTAAGATGAAGGCGGAGGGGAAGGAATACGCCTTTTCCACCCGGCTGATCGGCAGCCACAATGTGCTGAACATCGCCGGAGCCATCGCCTGCGCCCATACCCTGGGGGTACCCATGGAGGATCTGGTCCGGCAGGTGAAGCTGCTGGAGAGCGTGCCCCACCGGCTGCAGCTGATCCGGGGCCGCAGCGCCATCATCATCGACGACGCCTACAACTCCAACCCCAGCGGCGCCAGGGCCGCCCTGGAGACCCTGTCGGCCTTTGAAGGGGTGAAGATTCTGGTGACGCCGGGCATGGTGGAGCTGGGCGCAAAGCAGGCCGAGCTGAACCGGGTGTTCGGCAGTCAGGCAGCCAGCGTCTGCGACTATGTGGCGCTGGTGGGCGAAAAGCAGACCGAGCCCATTCTGCAGGGCCTGCTGGATGCGGGCTATCCCAGAGAGCGGATTTTTGTGGAGCATGACCTGAAGGCCGCCCTCAAGTCGGTGGAGAACATCCGCACCGGCGGCGTGCAGAAAATCGTGCTGCTGGAAAACGATCTGCCGGATAATTTCTGATGAGGAAACGATAAAAGGAGTGTTTGCAATGAAAATCAAAGTCGGCGTACTGTTCGGCGGCAAGAGCGTGGAGCACGAGGTGTCCATCATTTCGGCTCTGCAGGCCTGCCAGTCCTTTGACCGGGAGAAATACGACATCCTGCCCATCTACATGACCCGGGACAATACCTTCTACATCGGCGAGGAGGTAGGGAAGATCGAGGCCTACCGGGAGGGCATCCCCGCCCTGCTGAAAAAGAGCCGGCAGGTGCGCCTGATCGGCGAGGGCGGCAGACTGCTGCTGGAGCGCTGCCCAGCCAGAAAGCTGGGCAACAACATCCTTGACCGGGTGGATCTGATTTTCCCCATCGTCCACGGCACCAATGTGGAGGACGGCGCCCTGCAGGGCTACCTTAAGACCCTGGGCGTGCCCTTTGTGGGCTGTGATGTGCTGGCCTCGGCGGTGGGCATGGACAAATATGTGATGAAGACGGTGTGGGCCGCCAGCGGACTGCCGGTGCTGCCCTGCCTGCGGATGGATCACAAGCGGTACCTGAGCGGCAGCGAGGCGTTTCTGGATCGGGTGGAGGGCAAAATCGGCTATCCGGTCATCGTCAAGCCGGTGAATCTGGGCTCCAGCGTCGGCATCCGCAAGGCGGAAAACCGTCAGGAGCTCAGCGACGCGCTGGACTACGCCTTCCAGTTCGCCTCCCGGGTACTGGTGGAGCAGGCGGTGCAGAACCTGAAGGAGATCAACTGCTCGGTGCTGGGCGACTATGAAAAGGCGGAGGCCTCCGAGTGCGAGGAGCCGGTGAGCCACGACCGGATCCTGACCTATGACGAGAAATATCTGGGCGGCGGCAAGCAGGGCGGAGCCAAGTCCGGCGAGAGCGAGGGCATGGCCAGCCTGTCCCGCAAGATTCCCGCCGACATCACCTCCGAGGAGCGGGAGAAGATCCGCACCCTGGCGGTGGAGGCCTATCAGGCCCTGGACTGCTGTGGCCTGTCCCGCATCGACTTCATGATGGACAGCGCCACCCGGCAGATCTGGATCAATGAGATCAACACCATTCCCGGATCCCTGGCCTTTTATCTGTGGGAGCCGGTGGGCGTTCCCTATAAGGAGGTGCTCAGCCGGATGATTGACCTGGCCTTCAAGCGGGAGCGGGAAAACGGCGAGATCACCTATTCCTTTGACACCAATATTCTGGCGGGGGCGCAGCTGGGCGGCGCCAAGGGCTCCAAGCTCTGATCCGCGGGGAGGAAGTCATGAAAAAAGCCTATCTGATTCATCTGCAATACGATGTCTGGAGCAGTCAGTGCTGGTTTTTGGGGGAGGATTCCCCCGAAGCGGAGCAGCGGTGGCTGGAAGCCAGAAAAACCCTTCCTCAGGCGGTGGAGGGGGTCACCAATCCGCTGCAGTTTTCCCAGAGGGCGGCGGAGCATTTCAAATCCTACGGCTTCGACCGGGTACATAAGTAACCGGATATGAAATAGCCGGTTGCGCATGTACCCGAGTACATAAGTAACCGAGTACGTCAGTAATCGAGTACGCCAGTAATCGAGTACATAAGTAAGGTGATAGAATGAAAGCGAGAATTCCAAAGGATCCGCTGCAGCCGCTGGTGCTGGCCTACGGCATGGAGAAGGAGCGTCTGGCCCGGCTGGAGACGCTGCTGCAGGGGGAGCAGATTCCCCTGAAGGCGCTGTCGGACGCGGATCTCTGTCAGAAGGCCGGGTTCCTCTGCGGCCTGCCCGGCTATCTGCCCGGCGAGCCGGAGCTGCTGGAGCCGTTTCCCCATGAAGCCCTGCTGCTCTGCGGCTTCGGCGATCGGGCGCTGGACCGGCTGCTTTTGCTGCTGCGGCAGAACGACCTGCGGGTGGCGCGCAAGGCGGCGCTGACCGCCGTCAACCGGGACTGGCCCCTTCGGCAGCTGCTGGAGGAGATCGACCGGGAGCACGAAATGATGTCCCGGCGATAAGACCGGGAGAAACAGCTTGCAGAAAGGAGTATGGACATGACACAGGCGATTTTGTGGGCGGCCGCAGGTACCGGCTTCACCTTTTTGATGACGGCGCTGGGCGCCTCCATGGTATTCTTTTTCCGGAAAGGGGGCAGCGCTGCCGTTCAGCGGATCTTTTTGGGCTTTGCGGCGGGCGTCATGATCGCAGCCTCGGTCTGGAGCCTGCTGATTCCCGCCATTGAGGACGCGGAGAGCCTGGGCATGCCGGGCTGGCTGCCGGCTGCAGGAGGCTTTGTACTGGGTGTGGCCTTTTTGATGGCCATGGATCGGCTGCTGCCTCACCTGCATCTGGGCGCCGACGATCCGGAGGGCCTGCCCTCCTCCTGGAAGCGGACGACCCTGCTGGTGCTGGCGGTGACGCTGCACAACATTCCCGAGGGCATGGCGGTGGGCCTTGCCTTTGCTCTGGCTGCGGAGGGAAATGTCGGCGGTGGCGCTCTTTCGGCGGCGGCTGCGCTGGCTCTGGGCATGGGCATTCAGAACTTCCCCGAAGGCGCGGCGGTATCCCTTCCCCTGCGGGAGGAGGGACTTCCCGCCTGGAAGGCCTTTCTCTACGGCAGCTTTTCGGGACTGGTGGAGCTGGTGTTCGGCGTACTGGTGGTGCTGATCGCCGGGGGAACCCAGCCGCTGATGCCCTGGCTTTTGTCCTTTGCCGCCGGCGCCATGCTCTATGTGGTGGTGGAGGAGCTGATCCCAGAGGCTCATCTGGGCGAGCACTCCCACAGCGGTACCCTGGGCGTCATGGCCGGCTTCCTGATCATGATGATTCTGGATGTGGCCCTGGGCTGACGGAGCTGAACGGAAAAGCGATTCGCAGAAAAAGCTGCGCCCCCTTAAAAACTGACAGAACCGGTACGTTCGGGGTGAGGTCAGTTCCTTTTGCTTTTACAGCAGCCGTTTCCTGAAATTGGATGTGCCAGACCGGCCGCAGGTATGGTACAATGGAGACGGAAAAGTTCTTTTCGTACATGTCCGGAAGAGGCGGTGGGGGAGCCGCTTTCGGATACGGTTGTTTACTCCGCCGAGCAGTCCCGGAAGGGAGCTCACCGCGCCGGCTTCTGACAGAAGCCGCTCCACGGCGCTCTCTTCCGGGATTTTTCTGCTTTCGAAAAGAGCTTTTCCGTCACAAACGAATCCCGGCGGCGAACGGGTTTGCTGCCGGGGACGGTTTCAGAAAGGAATGACAGTGATGAAGAAAAAATGGTTGGCTCTGTTGACGGCGGTAATGCTGGTGTTTTGTCAGCCGGGCGGCGTTTCAGCGGCTGAGGTGGTGGCAGACGGCTCCCGTGGAACGCTGGTTCAGCAGATTCAGTTAAGCCTGAACGGCCTGAGCTATTCCTGCGGCAGCGCCGACGGCATCTGCGGCACCAGAACAGTCGGCGCCATCAAAGCCTTTCAGTCAGCTGCCCATCAGAACGGCCTGACTGCGGTTTCCCGGCTGAAGGTCGACGGCATCGCCGGGTCGGCTACCCAAAGCGCCCTGTTTTCCATAGTCCGCGCCCTGCAGCGGGGACTGAATCAGCTGGGGTATAACGCCGGAAGTGCGGACGGCGTGTATGGAACCGTCGCCGCTGCGGCTGTCAGGCGATTCCAGCAGACCTATGGCCTTTCGGTGGACGGGATCGCCGGGCCGAAGACCCGGGCTGCGCTGGCCGGAGCTCTGAGCGGCACATCGCAGGTCACCACCTCCAGCAGTCTGGCGGAATTTCAGGCCTACGCCCTGCAAAGCTGGGCCCGACCCGTCACCGCCCGGATCCTGCCGGTTCAAAGCGGCCGGCAGTTCGGAGCCGTCCGGTCGGATGGCCGGCTCCATGCGGGCATCGACTGGTATGTGGAAAACGGCGCCGGAACGCCGGTCTATGCCATGGCGGACGGAACCGTGGAGGAGTACCTCTACGACTCCTTTTACGGCGGCACGGGCATGCTCTCCGTTCGGCATGACGACGGTTCGGTGGCCCGGTACGGCGAGGTGACGCCGCTGGTGAAATCCGGCGTCCGGGTCCGGAAGGGGCAGCAGATCGCGGTGCTGAAGGCCAACTCCTATGACGGCGGCACCATGCTCCATCTGGAGCTGTACCGGGGCACCGCCTCCGGCAGCCTGACCGTTTCCGGCAACCGCAGCTACACCTTCCTTTCTTCCGGCAATTATCAGCGGAGGCGAGACCTTCTGGATCCCACTTTTTTGCTGGGACTGTAAAAAATCCCCGTGGAAAACAGAGCGTTTTCCACGGGGATGCTGTTTATTCGGGCTGCTTACTCCACCGAGATGATGTAGTAGTAAACCGGCTGTCCGCCGTTGATCAGGTTGATCTCCACATTGGAGCTGATCTTGCTGCGCAGCAGCTCGTAGGCGGCAGAAGCCTGGCTCTCGGAAATGTCGGTGCCGTAGATCAGGGTGATGAAGCTGGAGTCCTTTTTCACCATGGAGCGGGTCAGCTTCAGCAGCGCCTTCTGCAGATCCTTTTCCACAAAGGAGAGCTTGCCGTTGTCCATGGCAAGGATCTCGCCGGCCTTGATGCTGTGGCCGTCGAAATCACTGTCCCGGGCTGCGAAGGTGATCTGACCGGTCTGCACCGTATCCAGCGCCCTGGTCATGGCCATCCGGTTGGCGGAGAAGTCCTGCTCCGGGTCAAAGGCCAGCATGGCGGAAATGCCCTGGGGAATGGTGCGGCTGGGCAGCACGCAGACCCGGCGGTCGGCCAGGCGGACGGCCTGCTCAGCGGCCATGATGATGTTCTTGTTGTTGGGCAGCACAAAGACGGTCTGGGCCGGGGTGGCGTGAATGGCCCGCAGGATATCGTCGGTGCTGGGATTCATGGTCTGGCCGCCGGTCACCACGTTGGTGACGCCCAGATCGGTGAACAGCGCCTGTACGCCGGCGCCGGCCGCCACAGCCACAAAGCCGTAGGGCATCTCGGGATCCACCGGCAGATACCCCTCGTCCTGTTCCTCCTGCTCGGCCTGCAGAACCTGAGCGGAATGCTGCTCCTTCATGTTTTCGATCTTCATGGAGGTGAGCATGCCGAACTTCAGACCTTCCTCGATGGCCTGACCGGGATGGTTGGAGTGAACATGCACCTTGATGATCTCGTCATCGTCCACCACCACAACGCAGTCGCCGATGGACTCCAGAAAGGCCCGCAGCTTGAGAGGATCGTCGGCGTCCTTCTTCTTCAGCACGATGAA
>JAQXNQ010000009.1 GCA_029098085.1 Oscillospiraceae bacterium | reverse complement strand
AGCTACTTTGCTTCCCGGGATCAGAAACCCGCTCCCAAGGCGGCTCCTGCCGAGAAAAAAGCTGCGCCCGCCCCCAGGAAGGCAGCTGCTCCCGCTGCGGAGAAGCCCGCCGAGAAGGCTGCGCCCGCTCCCGCTGCGGAGAAGCCCGCTGAGAAGGCTGCGCCCGCTCCCGCTGCGGAGAAGCCCGCCGAGAAGGCCGCGCCCGCTCCCGCTGCGGAGAAGCCCGCCGAAAAGGCCGCGCCCGCTCCCGCTGCGCCTGCTGACCGAAAGCCCGGCACCGACCGCCGTCCCCAGGGAGATCGTCCCCAGGGTGACCGTTTCGGAGACCGCCGTCCTCAGGGAGACCGCCCCCAGGGTGACCGTTTCGGAGACCGCCGCCCCCAGCAGGGTGACCGCCGTCCCCAGGGCGACCGTTCCCAGAGCGGAGGCCAGCAGCAGTATGGCCGTCCCAGCGGTGACCGCCGTCCCCAGAACGGTCAGCAGAGCGCACCCTATCAGTACGGCCGTCCCTCTGCCGACCGCAGCCGTCCTCCCGTGCAGCGTCCTGCTGCCCCTGCAGCTCAGAAGCCCGCTGCTCCCGCAGCGTCTGCCGAACCGGTTGAGAAGGAGCGCACCGTCCGCCGGGTGGACACCAAGGGCAGCGATGTGAACCTGGATAAATGGAACACCCGCTATGACGAAATCGCCCCCCAGTCCCGAATGAAGGAAAGCCAGCAGCAGAGAAAGCAGAAGCTGAAGCAGAAATCCCAGCAGCAGAAGGGCAAAGGCCGCTTCTCCGGCAAGAAGGAAACCGAGGCCGAGAAGCTGCAGCGTCTGGCGCTGGAACGGGCCAGAAAGCAGCAGCTGAAGGTCATGATCCCCGACGAGATCACCGTCTCCGAGCTGGCCAGCCGGCTGAAAGCCACCGTCACCGACGTCATCAAAAAGCTGATGATGCTGGGCGTCATGGCCGCGCAGCATGAGACCATCGACTTTGACACCGCTTCCCTGGTGGCCGAAGAGATGGGCGCCAAGGTGGAGAAGGAAGTCATCGTCACCATCGAGGAACAGCTGATCAGCGATGTAGAGGATGACAGCGACTCCCTGATGGAGAGAAGCCCCGTCGTGGTGGTCATGGGCCACGTGGACCACGGCAAGACCTCCATTCTGGACCGGATCCGCAACGCCCATGTGACCGCCACCGAAGCCGGCGGCATCACCCAGCACATCGGTGCTTATCAGGTGCAGGTCAGCGGAAAGACCATCACCTTCCTGGATACCCCCGGCCATGAGGCCTTTACCGCCATGCGTGCCCGCGGCGCCGCTGTCACCGACATCGCCATTCTGGTGGTGGCCGCCGATGACGGCATCATGCCCCAGACCGTTGAGGCCATCAACCACGCCAAGGCGGCCGGTGTTTCCATCATCGTCGCCATCAACAAGATGGATAAACCCACCGCCAACCCCGACAAGGTCATGCAGGAGCTGACCGAATACGAACTGGTTCCCGAGGCCTGGGGCGGCGATGTGATCTGCGTGCCGGTTTCCGCCGTCACCGGTCAGGGCATCGATGAGCTGCTGGAAAACATCCTGCTGGTGGCCGAAGTGCAGGAACTGAAGGCCAATCCCAACCGTCTGGCCAAGGGTACCGTGGTCGAAGCCCGTCTGGATAAGGGACGCGGCCCCGTTGCCACCGTCCTGGTGCAGAACGGCACCCTCCGCACCGGCGATGTGATCATTGCCGGCACTGCCGTGGGCCGTGTCCGCCAGATGATCAACGACCGGGGTGCTGTGGTCACCGAAGCCGGTCCCTCCGTTCCCGTGGAGATCACCGGTATGACCGAGGTTCCCGCCGCCGGCGATATCTTCAACGCCGTTGAGAACGAACGGCTGGCCCGTGAGCTGGTGGAGCAGCGCCGTCACGAGCAGAAGGAGGAGCAGTTCAACTCGGTCCGCAAGGTGACGCTGGATAACCTGTTCAGCCAGATCGCCGAGGGCGAGATGAAAGAGCTGGACATCATCGTCAAGGCTGACGTGCAAGGCTCTGCTGAGGCTGTCAAGCAGTCGCTGGAGAAGCTGTCCGGCGATGAGGTCCGGGTTCGGGTCATCCACACCGGCGTCGGCGCTATCAGCCGCTCCGATATCATGCTGGCCAACGCCTCCAACGCCATCATCATCGGCTTCAACGTCCGCCCCGACCCCGTGGCCAAGGCAGACGCCGAGGAGCACCATGTGGAAATGCGGATGTACCGCATCATCTACGACGCCATCGACGATGTCAAGGCAGCCATGAAAGGCATGCTGGATCCCAAGACCCGCGAGGTTGAGCTGGGCCGTCTGGAAGTCCGGATGGTCTACAAAATTTCCAACGTGGGCAACGTGGCCGGCTGCTATGTCACCGACGGCAAGATCACCCGCGACGCCCAGATCCGGGTCGTCCGGGACGGCATCGTCATTGCCGAGGACAGAATCGATTCGCTCAAGCGGTTCAAGAACGACGCCAAGGAAGTGGCCCAGGGCTACGAATGCGGCGTGACGCTGGAACGATTCTCCGACATCAAGGAAGGCGACATCTTCGAGGCCTTCATGATTGAAGAATACCGGGAAGAATAAATCCGTGAAAAGGCCTCGAAGCGTGGCAGAGTGCCGGCTTTGAGGCCCTTTTTACCAAAGAGGGAGAACTATGGCAAGTTATAAGGTTGGACGTCTGTCCGAAGATATGAAACGGGAGCTCTCCGCCCTGCTGCGGGAGCTCAAGGATCCCCGCATCTCCCAGATGCTCAGCATTGTCCGCTGCGAGGTCTCCAGCGACTGCTCCCACTGCAAGGTCCATGTCAGTGCTCTGGAAGGGGAGGAAGCCACACTGGAGTCGGTCAAGGGACTGAAATCCGCTTCCGGCTTCCTGCGGCGGGAAATCGGGAACCGGCTCCGGCTGCGCAAATGCCCCGAGCTGCATTTTATCGCTGACTCCTCCATCGCCTACAGCGCCAGAATCAACCAGATGCTGTCCGATCTGGTTCCGGAACAAACGGAAGAGGAAAACAGTCAGGAAGATTGAGCATCAGAAAAAGGAGTCAGAATGATGGAATCTGAACGCATCACCATCCAGCAGACTGCCCTGCGCCTGCTGGATATGAACCGGGTGGTGATTCTCTGTCACCGCAGCCCGGACGGCGACACGCTGGGCAGCGGCTACGCCCTCTGCCGGGCACTGCAGAGCCTGGGAAGACAGGCCCGGGTGGCCTGCAGCGACCCTGTTCCGGCCAAGCTGACCTATCTGGCCGCCGGTGTTCCGGAAGAAGACTTTCCGGAGGAACATGTAATCTCGGTGGATATCGCCGACGAGGCCCTCTTCGGCAGCGGGCTGGAGCCCTTCAGGGGCCGGGTGGAGCTGGCCATTGACCATCACGCCGGTCATCGCTGCTTTGCAGGAGAGCTCTGCCTGGACAGCGGTTCGGCTTCCGCCTGTGAAATTGTCTACGAGATCCTGCTGGCCATGGGCGTCCCCATGACACCGGAGATTGCCAGCTGTCTGTACACCGGCACCGCCACCGACACCGGCTGCTTCAAATACACCAACGTGACCCCCCACACCCACCGGGTGGCAGCGGCGCTCATCGAAGCGGGCTGTGACTTCAAGACTATCAACAAGGTGATGTTCGACACCAAATCCATGGCCGTCATCGGGCTGGAGCGGGCCGCACTGAACGGGCTTTCCCTGTACCGGAACGGGGCCATTGCCGTGATCACTGTTACCCGGGAAATGATGGCCCAGGGCGGTCTTTGCGAAGGAGATCTGGACGGCATCGCGGCCCTCCCCCGCAAGATCGAGGGCGTCGAAGCCGGCGTCACCATCAAGGAGCGGAGTGAAAACGAATACAAGGTCTCCCTGCGCACCTCCGAGCTGCTGGATGCATCGGACATCTGCGCCAGATTCGGAGGCGGCGGTCATGCCCGGGCTGCCGGATGCAGCTTCGACTGCCCGCCCGCGCTTTTCCTGGACAAGCTGCTGGCAGCGCTGAACGAAGCGCTGGACAGCGCAGCGGCGGAGCATCCTGAAGAACTGCACATGAAGAAATGGAGCGTTTCATGACTCAGAATCCCCCCAGCGGCATCCTGTGCATCCACAAGCCCCAGCAGTTTACCTCCTTTGATGTGGTGAGAAAGCTGCGGGGCATCACCCATACTAAAAAAATCGGCCACGCCGGAACGCTGGATCCCATGGCCACCGGTGTGCTGCCTGTCTTTTTCGGAAACGCCACCAAAGCCTGCGACATTTTGCCCAATCAGGATAAGTGCTACCGGGTTTCCTTCCGTTTTGGCCTGACCACCGACACCCAGGACATCTGGGGACAGGAGCTGAGCCACTCCGACCTGCCAGTGACCCTGGAGCAGCTTCAGAAAGCGCTTGTGCAGTTCAGAGGAGAGATTCTGCAGCTTCCGCCCATGTATTCCGCCGTCTCGGTCAATGGGCAGCGGCTGTATGAACTGGCCCGGAAGGGCATCGAGGTGGAGCGCCAGCCCCGGCCCATCACCGTCCACGAGCTGACGCTGCTCCGCTACGACGAGGAAGCCCGGCAGGGAGAGGCGCTGATCCGCTGCTCCAAGGGCACCTACATCCGCACCATCTGCCACGATCTGGGACAGGCGCTGCAGGCCGGCGCCGTCATGACTGCCCTTTGCCGCACCGAAGCGGCGGGTTTCTCCCTGTCGGACTGCGTGACGCTGGAAGAGGCTGAGCAGCTGATGGCAGAACATGGCCTCTGGGACCGGCTGCTGCCGGTGGAACGCCTGTTCGGCGGGCTTCCCGCCTGCCGCCTCAACGAAGTCCAGACCCGGATGTTCTTAAACGGCGTCCGGCTGGATCTGAACCGGCTGGCGGACAAGAGCCTCTCCGGACGCTGCCGGGTCTACGGCTGGGATGGTGAGTTTCTGGGATTGGCGGATTGCTGCCCCGAAACGGGAGAGCTGCGGCTGAAAAAATTTTTCCTGGAAAGGGGTTGAGCTTTTGCGGATCTATACGTCAGAAAAGCTGCCTGACCGCCCCACGGCCGTCGCCATGGGCCTTTTCGACGGGCTGCATCCCGGTCACCGGGCGGTCATCCAGAAAGCGGCAGCAGCCGCGCCAGGGCTGCTGCCGGTGGTCTTTACCTTCACCTATGATCACCCGGAGGAATCCTGCAAGCAGGACTACGCCCGGATTCTCACTCCATCCATCAAGCTGTCCCTGCTGGATGAGATGGGCATTGAAGGCGTTCTTTGTCCTTCCTTTTCTGAAATCCGCGATCTGCCGCCGGAGGTCTTTTTTGAAGAAATTCTGCTAAGGCAGCTTTCCGCTCGGATGCTCTGCTGCGGGTACGATTTCCGCTTCGGCAAAAACGCCGCCGGAGACGGCGCGCTGCTGCAGAAGCTCTGCAGCCAGGCCGGTATCGCCTTTGCGCAGGTTCCCGCCCTGCAGGATCACGGACAGCCCATCAGCTCCACCCGCATCCGCAAAGCTGTCCGGGAGGGCGATATGGCGGAGGCGGAGCGGCTCATGGGCCGTCCCTATGCCATTGACCACACGGTGGTGCACGGCCGTCATATGGGACATGACATCTTCGGCTTCCCCACTATCAATCAGCTGTATGAACCGGGCGATCTGCTCCCCCGGTTCGGCGTGTACGAAAGCCGGGTGCACTGGCAGGGAGCGGTTTACAAGGGCGTCACCAATGTGGGCGTCAAGCCCACCGTGGGCGGCGACCGGCCCTCGGCTGAAACCTACATTCTCGGCTATGACGGGGATCTGTACGGCAAAAAGCCGCTGGTCACCTTCCGGCGTTTTCTGCGGGGCGAGATGAAATTCTCCTCCTTTGATGCGCTGAAGGAGCAGATCCGGAAGGACGCGGAAACGGTTCAAAACAGCTCCGAAAAAAATTTCTGAAAAAATCGAAAAAACCTGTTGACAAAACGGGAAGTCTATGATATTATATACACGTTGCACCGCTTCAGTAAAAAATAAGCGGGCGTGGTGGAATGGCAGACACGTTGGTCTTAGGAACCAATGCTTCGGCGTGCAGGTTCGAGTCCTGTCGCCCGCACCATTACTTGCAGCGTGAATATATGCGGATATGGCGGAATTGGCAGACGCGCTAGATTCAGGTTCTAGTGGTAGCAATACTGTGCAGGTTCAAGTCCTGTTATCCGCACCAGAAGAGTCCCATGGTTACGGTTTTCGCCGGACATGGGATTTTTTGTTTTCCTGTTCGCAGACTGTAATACGACACAAATGCGACACCTGTACGGGTTTTCTGCGGTGCTTTCTCTCCAAAATGTGAGCGCCGTCCGCTCTGATTTCAATCTTCATGGTTTTCACCTCCTTCAGGGGGGAAATGGGGAAAAGGGCATGAAAAAACCACCCTGCGTTTCCGCCTGGTGGTGCTTTCGCTTATTCGTCTGTTTTTTGTACAACTCGATAATCCGTACCTTCTACCAGTTGAAAGATATAGTCTTCGCCGATGTCCGTGACAATCCGCAGCCAGTCCGCCTCATCTTTTCCGAAAATAAAATCCGGTCCCTTTTCAACTGCCAGAACATTGTATACCTTTCCGCAGGTAAGTGCCAGAGGAATATCTTCACCCAGATATTGAATCTTCATGATTACCTCCACCGTTTCACAAATGCGCCTACAATCCCAACGCTGGGCTCCTGGAACCAATGAACTTCTGCCGTTTTGGATACGCCCTGATAAATAATGGAAACATCACCGGTTGTATGCTGCCACTGCCCTTTCTTTCCGCCGTACTGCTTGATCAGGCTTTCCTCGACGCGTAAGGTTTTTTTGCTTCCCTTCCCTGCAAAGGTGCGGATTTTAGTGACAACGGTTCCGGGCATCGCTCTTCCATACTGACCGGGACTAACGCGGATCTTTGGCATACTTTCTGCCTGTAAACTTCCGCCATTTTGTCCGATCACTTTTGAGGAAGATTTTATAATACCGCTTTTCCCGCCATTTGTCAAACTTTTCCCGGACGGCCTCGATCCCCGCATCTTCCCGTCCGGGCCCTGGATGTAGCTGCCGCGTTCCTCGCCGGTGCTTTCCTCCAGTATATCACCTTCCGGCTCCTCCGGCAACCGGTTTCCGCCCAGCAGCGCCAGCCGGTCGGTGTTGGGGGTGTAGAGCTGCCGGACTTTGGAGCATAGAACACGTCCTGCAGCCCCGGCTTCATCCCGCTGGCGCACCAGCGGGCATAGGCCACCGTCCATCCGCCTTCCAGTCTCTCAATCTCCGCCCACCTCCGGGCAAAACAAAACCCACCCAGGGCGGGTGGGACTTAATTTTCTGTCACTTCAACGGATTCGATATCGGACGCTTCAAATCCGATGATGCCTTTGCCCTTTGTTTCCAGAACGAGACTGTCTTCCGCACAGCCTGTTTCCTCTGCATCCTCAACAGCAAGGACTCTGCCGGCAAATTCCTGACCGTCCGATGTCCGGATGACAACGGAGGGCAGCGTGTTTGCAAGCTGCCAGATATTGATCATGCGTCCTCCTTAACCGGAATCAGGTGAGCCGATTTTTGCCCACAAGGGAAGGGCTCAATCGCCATGAGTATTATAGCACAAGAGCAGACACAAAACAACTGCGTGTCATACGCTGCCTTTTCAGCACGCTTTACCGACACGCTGACACCGGGCTTCTGAAAGGAAGTTCGGTGTATTCTCTTTATTCTGCGTCTGAAAGGAAGAAAAGCCATGCAAGTCCTGATTTTCATCTTTGCCGCTTTCGCTGTACTCGGTATTCTCGACCTGATTACCGGCAATCACGCCGGTCTGGGCACGGAATTTGAACGGGGCATTCAGCTGATCGGTCCTCTGACCCTTGCCATGCTGGGCATGCTCTGTCTGGTGCCGGTCATCAGCAGTCTGCTGGAACCGGTTATCCTGCCGCTGGCGAACGCGCTGCATCTGGATCCATCGGTCTTTTCCGCCATGCTGATCGCCAACGACATGGGCGGCGCTCCCCTGTCGGCCGGACTGGCTGCTGATGAACAGATGGGCGCCTACAACGGTCTGGTCGTTTCCTCCATGATGGGCGTCACCGTCTCCTTTACGATTCCCACCGCTCTGAAAATGATCCCCGAAGCTCATCAGAAGGACGCCATGCTGGGTATCCTCTGCGGGGTCTGTACGATTCCGGTCGGCTGTATGGTTGGCGGAGCCGCCGCCGGTATTTCGCTTCTGAAAACGCTGGTCAACTGCATCCCCATTGCCCTCTTCGCCGCCCTCATCGCCTTCGGCCTCTTCAAAGCGCCGGAGCGCTCCGTCAGACTGCTGACCCTGTTCGGAAAGGGAATTTCGGCTCTGATCATGGTGGGACTGGGGCTGGGTATTTTCCGGTTTCTGACCGGCATAACCCTTATCAGCAGCCTGGCGCCGGTGGAGGATTCCTTTGAGCTGCTGTTCAACCTGGCGTTTCTTCTGTCCGGTGTTTTCCCTCTCATCCGGGTATTGTCCGCCCTCCTGAAAAAACCGCTGGCCAGACTCTCCGGCAAAATCGGCATCAACGAAACCGCAGCCCTTGGCCTTCTGACCACCCTTGCCAGCTCGGCGCCGACCTTTGGCCTTGTGAAGGATATGAACCGCCGGGGCGTCATTCTGAACATGGCCTTTGCCGTTTCGGCCGCCTTCACCGTGGGGGATCATCTGGCCTTCACCGTCATGTACAACGCGGACTACGCCCTTCCCATGATTGCGGGCAAGCTCGCAGCCGGCTTCACCGCACTGCTTGCTGCCCATTGGGTCAGCAAAAACCGAACGGCGCAGGAAACATCCGTGCAGACCGACGCACTGCCGGATTGATTTTTCCGCCCGCCCTTGCAATTCAGACAGGCGCGTGCTATACTGACGCTGAGAGAAACCGTTTCAAAACAGGGAGAGAGCAAACATGAAACCCACTCTGCATCTGATGGTGGGGCTGCCCGGCAACGGCAAGACCACCGAAGCCAGGCGGCTGGAAAAGGAACTGAAGCTGATCCGCCTGACACCGGACGACTGGCGCTGCGCAATCAGAATGACGCAGAGCCCTCCTTCACCGTCCTCCCCTCCCACATGGAAAGCTGGATTCCCCTGTTCCAGCCGGTCACCGATGAGGAGCTGGAAAACTATGCCGATCTGAAACCGCCCGCTGAAAGGAGTCCCTTATGATCATCCGCCCCGAAACCGAAAAGGACCATGCCGAAGTGGAGAATCTGACCCGCGAGGCTTTCTGGAATGTCTACCAGCCCGGCTGCTGCGAGCACCTGGTGGTGCACAGGCTGCGAAAGGATCCTGCTTTTCTCCCCGGGCTGGACTATGTGATCGAAGAAGATGACGGAATTGTCGCCCACATCATGTACGCCCGCGCCTTTGTCGAAGGCGAAGACGGCGTCCGTCACGAAATCGCCATCTTCGGTCCGGTCAGCGTCCGGCCGGACCGGCAGGGACAGGGGCTGGGCAGCAAACTCATCACCTTTACCCTGCAGAAGGCCGCGGAAATGGGCATTCCGCTTGTCGCCATCACCGGCAATCCCGACTATTACCATCGGTTCGGCTTTGAAACAGCAGCTCTTCATGGCATTCGCTACGGCACACTGCCCGAAGGCGAGGACGCACCGTTTTTCATGGTGAAACTACTCGATCCCCAGAAAGCCGCCGCCATCCGGGGCGTTTACAGCGATCCGGAGGTGTATCTGGTCACGGAGGAAGAAACCGAAGCATTCGACCGCCATTTTCCGCCCAAAGTCAAGGAAGTGCGGAAGGGTCAGCTGCGCTGACCAGGGGCAGCTGCGCTGACCGGGGGCAGCTGCGCTGAGGCGGCTGACAGCCAATAGTTTCGAAAAGAGGAACCATCATGCTGAAGAACTTTGCAAAAGAACGCTTCGACATCATCATCCAGGCCGGACAATCCAACAGTGAAGGCATTGGCTTCGGCCCTGCGGAGCAGCCCTATGAGCCCTCGGAACAGGTCTGGTACATGAACGGCGACTTCACGATGGCACAGGCAGCGGAAAAGGTCACCGGCAACGAGATCCAGACCACCTTCGTCCTTTCCTTCGCCTGGGAATACCTGAACGCCGGACTGCTCCGGGACGGCAGAAAGCTGCTGATCCTTCGGACGGCGGTGGGCGGTACCGGCTTTCTGGACCACCACTGGGGCATGACCGATGACCACTATCTCCGCATGATGGAAATGACCCGCACCGCTCTGGAACTGAACGGCGAAAACCGGCTGGTGGCCCTGCTCTGGCATCAGGGCGAGAGCGATGCGCTGCTGAACGCCGATTATGACACCCACTTCCGCAATTTGAGCGGACTGGTGCGGTCGGTGCGGGAGACCTTCCATGTGCCGGAGCTGCCCTTTATCGCCGCCGATTTTGTGCAGCTCTGGAAGAGCAGAAATGCTGCCGTCTCCGAACCGGTAATCGCCGCCATCCGTGCCGTCTGCGGGGAGGGCCGGGGCGCCTTTGTGGAGACCGACGGCCTGCTGTCCAACTTCCAGCAGCTGGGCCGCCCCACCCGGGACTGGGAGGACGATATCCACTTCTCGAGGAATTCCTGTTATCTGCTGGGGCAGCGGTATTTTGAAGCTTACCGGAAAATGGTGGGAAGCAAAGAGTAAATCGTTAAGATCAATCGAGGCCGTGCCCCTGAATCATGTATCCGAAAGGAAGACATCATCATGCTGAAGGACTTTACCAAAGAACGTTTTGACATCTTTATCCAGGCCGGACAATCCAACAGCGAGGGCTACGGCTTCGGCCCGGCGGAGCATCCCTATGAGCCCTCGGAGCAGGTCTGGTATATGAACGGCGATTTCACGATGACACCGGCGGCAGAAAAGGTCACCGGCAATGAGATCCAGACTACCTACGGTCTCTTCTTTGCCCGGGAATACCTGAACGCCGGTCTGCTGGAGGACGGCAGAAAGCTGCTGATTCTTCGGACGGCGGTGGGCGGCACCGGTTTTCTGGACCACCGCTGGGGCATGACCGACGATCTGTATCTCCGCATGATGGAGATGACCCGCACGGCGCTGGAGCTGAATCCTGAGAACCGCCTGATGGGCATGCTCTGGCATCAGGGCGAGACCGATGCGCTGCTGAACGCCGATTATGACACCCATTTCCACAATCTGAGCGGACTGGTGCAGTCGGTGCGGGAGACCTTCCATGCACCGGAGCTTCCCTTTATCACGGCGGACTTTGTGCAGCACTGGAAGGGCGAGAACGCCGCCATTTCCGAACCGGTCATTGAGGCCATCCGCGCGGTCTGCTGGGACTGCGGCCCCGGCGCCTTTGTGGAGACCGACGGTCTGCTGTCCAACTGCCAGCAGCTGAAGCGCACCATTCTGGATCCCGACTGGGAGGACCACATTCATTTTTCCAGACAATCCTGCGACCTGCTGGGACAGCGGTATTTCGACGCCTACCGGAAGGTTGCGAGCCGATAACGCAGATGGGGTGGCTGAATCCGTACGGTCTGCTGTTCATGACCGTGATTCTGATCCCCAACCTTGTGTTTGCCCTGCGGTGCAGGGATAGCTTTGTCAACCTCTGGCAGAACCGGGCGGTGGAAGCGCTGGAGCAGATCGGCCGGTTTGGCTGCTTCCTGCTGATGATCGTCAACATCCCGGGAACCTGGTTCGGCTTTTCGTCGCGGGGAGCCTTTATCCTGTATCTGACGGCCGACAGCCTGCTGACCGCCTGCTACTGCCTCGTCTGGATCCTCCGCTTCCGCAGAAACAGCCTTTTCCGGGCGCTGGCTCTATCCATCCTCCCCTCGGCAGTATTTCTGCTCAGCGGTCTGCTGCTTCGCTCGGTGCCGCTGATGCTGGCGGCGGCGCTTTTTGCACCCTGCCATATTCTTATCAGCGTCAAAAACGCCCGGGCCGCGCTGAACGCTGAACCGAAAGGCCCGACACCTCCTGACTTGAACAAAAAGGATGATGGATGATGACCAAGGTTGCGGCAGCCATTCTGGTGCGGAATGGCCGCATACTGATCTGCAGAAGGCCCGAGGGCAAATCCCAGGGCGGACTCTGGGAATTTCCCGGCGGAAAGCTGGAGCCGGGCGAGACGCCGGAAATCTGCCTTGCTCGGGAGCTGTATGAAGAGCTGGGCATCCGTGTGTCGGTGGGGGCAGTCTATGCCGTGACCCGGTTTGCCTACCCCGAGCGGACCATTGACTTTACCTTCCTCTGCTGCAGTCTGCCGGAAGGTGAGCCTCTGCCGCTGGAGCACAGCAGCATCTGCTGGGTACAGCCCCATGAGCTGAAGGACTATGTCTTCTGTCCGGCTGATGTGGAAATCGCCGGGCGGATTCAAAAGGAGGGTCTGTAATGCGGCTGTTTACCGCCATCTGTCTGGATCACGCCCTGCAGCAGCAGCTGGCGGAGATCATCGAAAAGCTGAAGGCGCAGGGCGTTCGGGGCAATTTCACCCACCCCGAAAATCTGCACCTGACCCTCTGCTTCATCGGCGAAACCGGCCGGCTGGACGCCGCCGCCCGGGCCGTCCGCTCGCTGGAGGGGAATATCGCCTTTTCGCTGGAAACAACGCGGCTGGGATGGTTCCGCCGCTCCGGCGGCAGCATCTGCTACCTGGCCTGCAAGGAGAGCAAGGCTCTCTCGGAGCTGCATAAAAAGCTGGACACTGCCCTGCGGAGAGAGGATTTCCGGATGGAGAACCGCTCCTTCAAGGCGCACCTGACCCTGGGACGGGAAGTGATCCTGCCCGACGATTTTGACGAGCGGGCCTTCTCCGCTTCCCTGCCCCGGCTGATCCTTCCGGTGGAAAAGGTGAGCCTGATGAAATCCGAACGGCGGAATGGCCGCCTCTGCTACACGGAAATGATGTCGCGGGCTCTTTGGAAGCCGCCCATGACCCCGCATTCAACAGGAGGAGAACCTTTATGATTTCTGAAGCTCTGCGTCCCTTTCTGGATGATCTGGAAAACCGGCTGATTCCGAAACAGGAAGAAGCCATCCGCGCGGCCTGGGAGGACTTTGCCTGCGGCCGGTCGGTATCGGCTCCCTTTATTCCGCCCAAACGCCGCCCTGTTCCGGCAGGAATTCCCTGGCCGAAGGTGAAAATCAATGAAGCCCTGGCAAACCGGGAGAAAATGGTGCTGCGGCAGCTGTCGAACTGCTCGCGGAATCTGGAGCATCCCACCGATTTTGTATTGTGGATGCGGCCTGATTACGGCGTCGGCACCCTTCCCAGCGTAGTGGGAGCGGAAAAATTCATCATGCCCGAGGAGATGGAAACCCTGCCCAATGTCCGTCCACTGGCGGGCGGACAGGAAGCCATCCGGGCCCTGGCCGAAGCGCCCCTGCCTGATCTGAACAGCGGCTTTGGCGCGGATGTGTTCGCCATCGGTGAGCTGTTCCGGGAGATCCGGTCGGAATACCCCAAAATCGGCCGGTATGTCTTCTGGGAGCATCCCGACTGCCAGGGCCCCATGGACATCTGCGAGCTGCTCTGGGGAAGCGATCTGTTTCTGGCCTTCTATGATGAACCGGAGCTGATCCATGCCCTGCTCCGCAAAACAGTGGAGCTGTACAAGGCTTTTCTGGACAGATGGTTTTCCATTCTGCCGGAGCAAAGCGGCTTCCACGCCTATTTCGGACGGCTGCACCGGGGCGCCATCACCATTCGCAACGATTCGGCGATGAACCTCTCCCCGGCGCTCTACCGGGAATTCATTTTCCCCTATGATCAGGAGCTGCTGCGGCACTTCCACGGCGGCGCCATTCATTTCTGCGGCCGGGGCGATCATTTCCTGCCTCATATGCAGCAGACGGAAGAACTGTACGCCATCGACATGAGCCAGCCCCATCTGAACAA
Organism: Oscillospiraceae bacterium; assembly: GCA_029098085.1. Lineage (GTDB taxonomy): Bacteria > Bacillota > Clostridia > Oscillospirales > Ruminococcaceae > Faecivivens. The sequence continues at coordinate 11,024 of JAQXNQ010000009.1, read as the reverse complement.
GATGGACATCATTCTTGCCAGCACCATCGACCGGGGAATCAATCTGTTCTGCCCCGGCGGAGAGCTGCTGAACATGGCCGAAAGCCACTGCTGGAACCGGCTGTACGACGAAAAACGGGTTTGACTCGCCGAAAGGAGAACCTATGGAAGCTTTTACCATCCGTCCCATGCTGCCGGAGGATCCGCCGGTCATTGCGGACGCCTTTACCGCTCAGGGCTGGAACAAACCCCGGGAGCAGTACGAGCGCTACTATGCGCAGCAGCAGGCCGGACAGCGGAAGGTCTTTATCCTGCTGGCCGGAGAGGAATTCGCCGGCTATGTCACCCTGCTGCCCACCCCCTCCGGCGGCCCCTGGAAGGGACAGAATGTCCCCGAAATCTGCGACTTCAATGTGCTGAAAAAGTTCCGCGGCCGCGGCTTCGGCTGGGCGCTGATGGATGCCGCCGAGCAGGCCGCAGCGGAAACCGGCAGCGTCGTCACCCTGGGCGTGGGGCTGTACACCGACTACGGCACCGCCCAGCGGATGTATGTCAAGCGGGGCTATCTGCCGGACGGAAGCGGCATCTGGTATGGCGGCGATCAGCCGCTCCCGCCCGGAGCGCCCTGCGTCAACGATGACGATCTGATTCTGTATCTGAGCAAACGCCTGTAACGCCCTCTGCCGGGCGGTAATAGCAGCAGCCGTTGACCCTGGCCCCCAGCGGGGCGCCGGGCGGCAGGGCACAGAGCCCATCCTGCTGATACCGGCAGTGTTCGGCGCAGCAAATCATGTTCATGTGCTTCCCTCCTTTTGGTGCGGCTCTCTTAGTGTGCGGGGAAAAAGTGCTTTTATCCTTCCGGCAGCAGACGCCAAAAAATAGCTTTCTCAGCGGGAATTTTTTGACAAAAGGGCAATCTTTTGCCCTTTTGTTGTTTCTCCGCAGCCGTACACTTGTATTTTGCTCAAAAATCCGGTATACTGGATTGAAATCGTATTGAACGAATCAGCCGGCCGGCACTGCGCCGGGACGGCAAACTGACTGTAACGGAGGATCTGTATGCGCGCGGTAATTTCGGTAATCGGTAAGGATATGGTGGGCATTCTGGCCAAAATCAGCGTTCGCTGTGCGGAGGTCAATGCCAATGTGGTGGATGTCACCCAGACCATTCTGCAGGACATGTTCGTCATGGTCATGATCGTGGAGATCGACCGCCTGACCTGCGAATTCGGCGAGCTGTCCGACTCGCTGTCCGCCATCGGCAGCGAAATGGGACTGGATGTCCGGGTCATGCATGAGGACATCTTCAACTCCATGCACCGGATCTGAATTCCCCATCACATTCCAGGAAAGGTCTGATTGAAACTTGCTGAATATCAACGATATTATGGAGACCATCAAGATGATCCAGGAGGAAAACCTGGACATCCGCACCATTACCATGGGCATCTCCCTGCTGGACTGCTGCGACAGCGACATTGACCGCAGCTGCGAAAAGATCTACGACAAAATCTGCCGCCGGGCGGAAAAGCTGGTGTCCACCGGCGAAGAGATCGAGAAGAAATACGGCATTCCCATCATCAACAAGCGGATTTCCGTCACCCCCATCGCCATGATTCTGGCGGCCAGCGGCGGCAACCCGGTCAAATACGCCCTGACGCTGGAAAAGGCGGCCCAGACCTGCGGCGTCAATTTCGTCGGCGGCTATTCCGCACTGGTGCAGAAGGGCTTTGCGGCCGGGGATGAGGAGCTGATCCGTTCGATTCCCGAAGCACTCACCGTCACCGATCACCTCTGCTCATCGGTGAACATCGGCTCCACCCGCACCGGCATCAATATGGACGCGGTCCGGATGATGGGCGGCATCGTCCGGCGGGCCGCCGAGCTCACCGCCGACCGCTCCTGCATCGGCGCTTCCAAGCTGGTGGTTTTCTGCAACGCGGTGGAGGATAATCCCTTCATGGCCGGCGCCTTCCACGGCCCCGGAGAGCCGGACTGCGTCATCAATGTGGGCGTTTCCGGCCCCGGCGTGGTGCGGGCGGCTCTGGCCAAGCTCCCCAGGGACGCGGGACTCACCGAGGTGGCCGACCTGATCAAGCGCACCGCCTTCAAGATCACCCGCATGGGTCAGCTGGTGGGCGCGGAAGCCAGCCAGCGGCTGGGCGTTCCCTTCGGCATTGTGGATCTGTCTCTGGCCCCCACCCCCGCTGTGGGCGACTCGGTGGCCCATATTCTGGAGGAGATGGGTCTGGATATGTGCGGCGCCCACGGCACCACGGCGGCCCTGGCCCTTCTGAACGACGCAGTCAAAAAGGGCGGCGTGATGGCTTCCTCCCATGTGGGCGGCCTCTCGGGCGCCTTTATCCCCGTGTCGGAGGATGCCGGCATGATCGACGCTGCCGCGGCCGGATGCCTGACCATTGAAAAGCTGGAGGCCATGACAGCAGTCTGCTCGGTGGGTCTGGACATGATCGTCATCCCCGGCGACACCACCGCCGAGGTGATCTCGGCTATCATCGCCGACGAAGCCGCCATCGGCATGGTCAACTCCAAGACCACTGCCGTCCGGGTCATCCCCGCCATCGGCAAGCAGCTGGGCGAGGAGCTGGACTTCGGCGGTCTGCTGGGCCACGCTCCGGTCATCAGGGTCAACACCACCAGCCCCGAGGTCTTCATTCACAGAGGCGGACGGATCCCCGCTCCGCTGCAGAGCCTGAAAAACTGATTCTTCTGCAGCCCCTGCCCGGCAGGCAGGGGCTGTTTGTCTGCATAAAACCGTACGCTGAAAGGAGTGCCCATGCAGCAGCCAAATTCCCCGGAGCTTTTCCGCCCCGGAATAACCTTCGATGAATTGATCGCCGCCTATGATCAGCTGCAGCTGCGCTTCGGCGATCCGGCGCTGCATGCCGTCTACGGAGGCGGCTGCCGGCAGTCCCCGGCCATCTGCTTTGTCTTTATGAATCCCACCGGCCGCAACCGCACCTCCCAGCCCGGCTGGGAGGGCATTCACGTCCCCTGGATCGGCACCGGCAGAATCTGGCGCATCTTTGCCTCTCTGGGACTGCTGCCGGAGGAGGTGGCCGCACGGGTGATTCCGCTGAAGCCCGACGACTGGACGCCTGAACTGGCAGAGGAGCTGTATAGCTGCCTGTCGGACCGGGGCATCTATGTGACCAATCTGGGCAAATGCACGCTGCCGGATGCCCGGCCCATTCCGGACCGGGTCTACCGGGAATACCTGCCCTTTCTCCGCAGGGAGCTGGAGCTGGTGCAGCCGAAGCGGATCGTGGCCTTCGGCAATCAGGTCAGTTCGCTGCTGCTGGGCAGACCGGTTTCGGTCTCCCGGTGCAGAGGCCTCTCCTTTCCACTGGAGGTCGGCGGATCTGTCGTTCCGCTCTGGCCGGTATACTACCCTGTGGGCAACGGCTCCATGAATCTTCCCAAGGCCATGGAGGATCTGAAAAAGATTCTGACAGAGGCGGGATTTGTCGCTTCGTAAGAATTTTTTGAAAAGAGAATAGCTATTTTTTACCTTTTGACCCTTTACGCCCTCCTTCAAACATGGTACACTATTGCTGCAATACAGAGAATCAAAGGAGAGGTCTACCATGCTGGAAAAAATTGAACGAGTGGAAAATATGTGCGGCGGCAAGGGCCATGTGGTGATCAAACACATCCTCGGCGACCGGGAACTCAACGGAAAATGCCGTCTCTACGCCGAAGTGACCATCGCCCCCGGCTGCACCCTGGGCTATCATGAGCATCACGGCGAAAGCGAAACCTACTACATTCTCTCCGGCAAGGGCGATTACAACGACAACGGCACCATCCGCCCGGTAGAGGCCGGCGATGTGACCTTTACCCCCGATGGCAAGGGCCACGGTCTGGACAACACCGGCGACACCGATCTGGTCTTCATGGCCCTAATCATTCTGGACTGATTCTTCAAACAGGATCCCACGGCGCAGCGCTGTGGGATTTTTTCTTGCCTTTGGCCGTTTTTTCTGCTAGAATACCTTCAGAAACCTGACAAGAAAAGAAGGTGATGTCATGCTGGCCATTCTCTCCCCCGCCAAGCGTATGCGTGTCCTGCCGCTGCCGGAAAGAGTCTCCTCCTCCCGGCCGGTATTTGAGAAGGACGCAGTCCAATTGAATGAAGAACTGAAGGAGTACGCTCCCTGGCAGCTGGAAAGCCTGATGCGGATCAATCCCGAGCTGGCCCTGGAGACCTTCGACCGGATCCGGCAGTTCGGCAGCGCTCCCGAAACCGCTGCTCTGCTGGCCTATGAAGGGCTGCAGTATCAGCATCTCCGGCCGGAAACCTTTTCCGCTGCCCAATGGAAGACGGCAGGAAAGCGGCTGCGGGTGCTCAGCGGGCTGTACGGCCTGCTCCGCCCCACCGATCTTATCCATCCCTACCGGCTGGAAATGGGGTGCCGTCCGATCTCCCCGGAGGGCAATCTCTACCGCTTCTGGGGCAGCCGTCTGCGGGATCAGCTGTTTGCCGAAACCGATCTGCTGATTAACCTTGCCTCGGCCGAATACGCCAAAGCAGTGGAGCCCCATCTCCGCTCCGGCGACCGGATGGTCACGGTGGACTTTCTGATGCGCCGCCGGGGAAAGCTGCAGACGCCCGCCACCTGGGCCAAAATGGCCCGGGGCGAGATGGCAGGCTGGATGGTGCGGCAGGGCGTTTCCTGTCCGGAGGAACTCAGGGAGTTCTGCTGGGAGGGCTTTCGCTATGCGCCCGCTCTGTCTTCCTCCCGGCGGCTCTGCTTCTTTTGGGAAGCGGACGCTCTTTGAAAAACAAGCCGGTCTTTCGCGACAAAAACGTAAAAAGCCATTGCCATTTTCATTCGTGTGTGGTATGGTTAATGCAGAAATCTGCCTGAAAGGGGAATTCCCATGAGCGATACGATCAAAGAAGAGGAAATTGTGGAAGAGGGCGTTCACAACTACAGTGCCGCTTCCCGCTACATCCGTCCCGAAGAACCGGCGCTGCTGGACAAGCTGGAGTGGTTCCAGGATCAGAAGCTGGCGCTGATGATGCACTGGGGGCCCTACGCCCAGCTGGGTATTGTGGAATCCTGGGCTCTGAGCGATCAGGACGCCGACTGGTCCCGTCATCAGATCGACTGGACCGATGACATTGACACCTTCAAAAAGCAGTACTTTGCCCTGAACCGTACCTTCAACCCGATCCGGTTCCAGCCGGAAAAGTGGGCTGATTTTGCCAGCGAAAACGGCTTCCGGTACCTGATCTTCACCACCAAGCATCACGACGGCTTCTGCATGTGGGACACGGCCTACAGCGACTACAAGATCACCGCCCCTGACTGTCCGTTCCACGACAATCCCCGGGCCGATGTGGTGGGTGAGGTGTTCCGGGCCTTCCGGGAGAAGGGACTGGGCATCGCCGCCTACTTCTCCAAGGCGGACTGGTACTGCCCCTGGTACTGGAACCAGGAGCTGATGGGCGGCAAGCCCACCTGGCGCGGCCCCTCCTACGATCCCGCCAAATATCCGGAGCTGTGGGAGCAGTTTTCTCAGTTTACCCGGAATCAGATCACCGAGCTCTGCGAACAGTACGGCCCCATCGACATCCTCTGGCTGGACGCCGGCTGGGTTCGGGCGAATAACAATCAGGATTTCGGTCTGACCGGGCTTCTGAAGGAGCTTCGGGTCAAACAGCCCTGGCTGCTCTGCGCCGACCGGACAGTGGGCGGCCCCAATGAAAACTACGTGACGCCGGAGCAGTGCGTGCCGGATGAGCCCCTGGGCGTGCCCTGGGAGAGCTGCATCACGGTGGGCAAGGGCTTTTCCTTCGGTTACGAGGACGACTACAAGACGCCCCGTCAGCTGGTGCAGATTCTGGTGGATGTGGTGGCCAAGGGCGGCAACCTCGCCCTGAACGTGGCTCCTCAGCCCGACGGACGGCTGCCGCTGGGCGCCATGAAGAGTATTGAGGGACTGGGCAGCTGGCTGAAGACCTACGGCGACGCCATCTACGGCACCCGGGTCTGTGCCCCCTATAAAAAGGACAAGGTGGCCTTCACCCGCAAGGGAGAGACCGTCTACGCCATTCGTCTGTACGAAAGCGAAAACGAACCGGTTCCGTCCGAACTGCTGCTGCCCTATGAAGGCAGAGTGGAGTCCGTCTCGCTGCTGGACAGCGGCGCTTCCCTGCCCTTCACGGCGGTGCCGGGCGGCATCTCGGTCCAGCTGCCGGAGCAGCAGGGCAGCGCTCCCATCGCCCATGTCTTTGTACTGAAATAATTTTCCGAAACCGAAAGGAGTTCTTCCCATGGCCAAGATCATCGGTTCTTCCCTTCCGGGTATGCCCTGGCAGGACAAACCCGCAGGCTATGACATGCCGGTCTGGCGCTACACCGAAAACCCCGTCATCTCCCGCCACCAGATGCCCAACGCCAACAGCATCTTCAACAGCGCGGTGGTTCCCTTCAGGGACGGCTTCGCCGGCATCTTCCGCTGCGACAGCCGCGGGCTGAGCATGGACATTTACCCCGGCTTCAGCAAGGACGGCCTTCACTGGGACATCAGCACCCAGCCGGTGCAGTTCCAGGACGCTGATCCCGAAATCCTCAGGCGGGAATACCGCTATGATGCCCGGGTCTGCCTGCTGGACGGCAAATACTACATCACCTGGTGCAACGGCTATCACGGTCCCACCATCGGCGTCGCCTGGACTGAGGACTTCCAGACCTTCCACCAGCTGGAAAACGCCTTCCTCCCCTACAACCGCAACGGCGTTCTCTTCCCCCGGAAGATCGACGGCCTGTACGGCATGCTGTCCCGTCCCTCCGACACCGGCCACACCCCCTTCGGCGACATCTTCTTCTCCCAGAGCCCCGACCTGACCTTCTGGGGCAAGCACCGCCATGTGATGAGCACCTGCAAGGAGGATCCCTCCGCCTGGCAGTCCACCAAGATCGGCCCCGGCCCCTCTCCCATTGAAACGGACGAAGGCTGGCTGCTGCTGTACCACGGCGTCCTGACCACCTGCAACGGCTTTGTCTACCGGATGGGTGCGGCGCTGCTGGATCTGGAGCAGCCCTGGAAGGTGAAATACCGCTCCCGGTTCTATCTGCTGGCTCCCGAGGAGCTGTACGAGTGCGTGGGCGACGTGCCCAACGTGGTCTTCCCCTGCGCTGCCCTCACCGATGCCGACACCGGCCGGATTGCCATCTACTACGGCTGCGCCGACACGGTCACCGGCCTCTGCTTCACCACGGTGGATGAGGTGCTGAACTATATCAAGGCAAATCCGCTTGAATAATGCAGCATGCGGACAGAAAATGCCCCGGAGCATCCCTTTCGGATGTTCCGGGGCGCCGCTTTTGAAGGTCACAGTCTGGCTCAGAAATGCGTATCCCAGCAATCGCACCAGACCTGCTCGTCCGCCTGACCCAGGAAGGGGCTTTCCCCCATCAGCTTGCGGATCACCAGCCGGATGGTGTCCGGCTCGGCGTTGTAAGCATTGATGAAAATGGGCACCCGGGGAACCTCGTACAGCTGATTGGTGTAATTCAGCGAGATAAAGGCCACCGGCAGCTCGGGCACATACCAGGGATACCACCGGGACATGGGCTCCGGCCAGCGAAGATGCACGGTGCTGGTTTGGGCAAAGGAGGTCACAGCGCTGAAGATCAGCACAGCGTCATACTCCGCCGCAAACGCCTTTGTCTTGCCCTTGGCCATGGACGAAGGAATCTCCTTGACCGTAAAGCCGGCTTCCGTCAAAGCAGCGATGATCTGCTTTCTGGTCTCGCTGCTGGCATTGGCCGCGACGCCCTGACCCATCAGGTTGTTCTTCCGCTCCCCCTCCAGCAGGATCAAACCGATATTGGGGTGGGTTTCAGGCCGGATGGGCAGCTCATTCCGCACATTTTTGACCAGGGTGATGGCCCGGTCGGCAATGTCCCGGGCGATGGCCCGATGCTCCTCACAGCCGATGCAGGAGAGTTCAGCGGGATCGGGCAGCAGTGTGCCCTGCCGCTGCTTTCGGTGGAGACCCATGGCGGCCTTGGCGCCCAGAATCCGGTACAGCGCATCCTGCAGCCGCTGAGACGTAATCGTGCCGCTTTCGATACCGGCTTTGACGGCTTCGTAGTCCTCCTCCATATCGTTGATGCCAAGGATGATGTCGCAGCCCACGGCAATGGTGCGGGGAAGGGCTTCTGTCCGCTTCATGCCGTAATAGCCCATCATCTTGGTCTGGTCGGTGACCACCAGGCCGTTGTACCCCAGCTCCCCGCGGAGCAGACCTTCCACCAGCTCAAAGGACAGGCAGGCGGGCAGCATGTCCGCATCCTTCAGAGACGGATTCAGCTTCCGCTGCCAGGCAGGCTGGGTGAAATGGGCCACCATGATGCTGAGGACGCCGTTTTGGATAGCGTTTCGGTAAATCAGGCCAAAGGTACGATCCCACTCCTCGCAGGAAAGGCCGTTGTTGCCGATGACCAGATGCTGGTCCCGCTCCTCCCAGCCATCTCCGGGGAAATGCTTGAGGCAGGGCATGACGCCGTACTCCAGACAGCCCCGGTTATAGGCTTCCACACAGCGGCTGACAAATTCGGCGTCAGGGCCGTAGGCACGGGTGTTGATCAGGGTGTTCCGCCAGTTCAGCAGCACATCCCCCACCGGGCCGAAGGTCCAGTTGAAGCCCACAGCGGCCGTCTCCCGACCGCTGATCCGGCCTACCTCATAGGCGGCCTGTTCATCCCGAGCCGCCCGCACCTCTGCGCCGGCGGCCACCAGCGTACCGCCCCGCAGAGCGCCGTTGGGGCCGGATTCACAGTTGCCGGCATAAAGCAGCGGAACACGGCTCTGCTCCTGCAGATGACCCATGATCCGCCGGGCTTCCTCGTTGGTAAACTGAGCCGCTCGGAAGCTGGCTCCTGCAATGGGATACCGGGCCAGAAAGTCCAGCAGCTCCTGTTCCTTCATCCCCACCAGCGGATCCACAAACAGCTGGCAGATCTTTTCGTGCAGGGTCATACCCTCCACCGTTTCCTCCACCCAGTGGACGCTCTCCTCGTCCAGATAAAAGGGATTTGCGCGCAAATCAACCATGACGACCGCTCCTTTTCCGTATTTTTTCTCTATTATACCAGATTTTCTTATGAAATAAAAGAAGAATTGTAAAAAACACCTTTTGGATCCTGCCGTCCGCATCGGACGCGCCCCCGTGCGGGCAGAAAAAAGAAAAGTCCTCCGGCAAAAATGGTTTTTTCCTTGACAGGGACTGCTTTTTCTGTTATCTTTAGCGTAAAGAGATGAGAACGGGATTTTGATTGTGTTCGAACACATTCGAAATCCATATTAAAGGAGTGCTGATCATGACCTTTTCAGAGCGCGCAAAGGCGCTGGTGGCGCAGATGACGCTGGAAGAAAAAATGTCCCAGCTGCGCTACGATTCCCCCGCCATTCCCCGGCTGGGCATCCCTGCCTACAACTGGTGGAATGAATGCCTTCACGGTGTCGCCCGGGCCGGCATGGCCACCGTTTTCCCCCAGGCCATCGGCATGGCGGCCAGCTTCAATGAAGAGCTGCTGCAGCAGGTGGCTAAAGCCACCTCGGACGAAGCCCGCGCCAAATATAACCAGTACAAAACCTTCGGCGAGACCGAAATTTATCAGGGCCTGACCTTCTGGTCCCCCAATATCAACATCTTCCGGGATCCCCGCTGGGGACGGGGCCACGAAACCTATGGCGAAGATCCCTGTCTCACCGGAAAGATGGGCGCCGCTTTTGTCAAAGGCCTGCAGGGCGACGATCCCAAATACCGCAAGGTGGACGCCACCCTCAAGCATTTCTGCGTCCACAGCGGCCCTGAAGGCATCCGCCACGGCTTTGACGCCGAGGTGTCGGAGGAGGATCTCTGGGACACCTACCTCAAGGCCTTCCAGTACTGTATCGACAACGCCGATCCCTCTGCCGTCATGGGCGCCTACAACAGCGTCAACGGCGAGCCCTGCTGCGGCAGTGAAAAGCTGCTGACCGACCTGCTGCGGGAGAAGATGGGCTTTAAGGGCTATGTGGTGTCCGACTGCGGCGCGGTGCGGGACATCGACCAGTTCCACCACATCACCCCCGGCCCCGCTGAAAGCGCCGCTCTGGCCGTTAAGAGCGGCTGTGACCTGAACTGCGGCGCTGCCTATACCTATCTGCTGACCGCCTACGAAAAGGGCCTGATCGACGAGGAGACCATCACCCGCTCCGCCGAGCGGCTGTTTGAGGCCCGGTTCCGTCTGGGCATGTTCGACGACGACTGCCCCTACGACCAGCTGGGGCCGGAGGTGGTCTGCTGTCCCGCTCACCGGGAGCTGAACCGTGAAATGGCCCGCCAGAGCATGGTTCTGCTGAAAAACAACGGCATTCTGCCCCTGAAGGGAAGCGAATCCATCGCCGTCATCGGCCCCAACGCCGACGATGTTTCGGTGCTGCTGGGCAACTACAACGGCACCCCCGACCGGTACACCACCCTGCTGCGGGGCATTCAGGACGCCGCCTCCGGCCGGGTCACCTACGCCCGGGGCTGCCATTCCTTCCAGCCGGAGCCCAGCGGAACCAGCTGCGCCGAACGCAAGCTGCGGGAAGCCGTGCTGGCCGCCCGAAACAGCGATGTGGTCATCCTCTGTATGGGCCTGAATCCTCAGATGGAGGGTGAACAGGGCGACGCCTACAACGGTTCGGACAGCGGCGACAAATTCGATCTGGAGCTGCCCGCCTGCCAGAAGGTGCTGTACGAGGCTGTCATGGCCGAGGGCAAGCCGGTGATCTTCGTGAACGTATCGGGCAGCGCCCTGAACCTTTCGGCTCAGGATGAGCAGTGCGACGCCGTGGTGCAGTGCTTCTACCCCGGCGCCGAGGGCGGCAATGCACTGGCCGACATTCTGTTCGGCAAGGCCTGCCCCAGCGGACGTCTGCCGGTGACCTTCTACCGCTCCACCGACGATCTGCCCCCCTTCGCCGACTATTCCATGAAGAACCGCACCTACCGCTTCTTTGAAGGAACGCCGCTC
>JAQXNQ010000008.1 GCA_029098085.1 Oscillospiraceae bacterium | reverse complement strand
CCTGCTGGATGTGGGCAGCTGTCCCTCCCTGATTCTGGATTTTGAAGAGATTTTCCGGGATTTTATCACCCGAGACAGCTGCTTTGAACAATCCACCGCCGCACGCCTCACCTCCATCTGCATCGAAATCAGCCGCCGTGCTGAGGCCTCCGGCAGCGGCTCCTCCGAAACGGACAGCCGGATTTACCGCGTGCTGGCCTACATCCATAAAAACTATGACCGGAACCTGAGCATTGAGCAGCTGGCCCTGCAGGAGCATCTGAGCCCCAGCCGGTTCCGCGCGCTGTTCCGGGAGTGCACCGGCCTGTCTCCCATGGATTATCTCACGGTGCTGCGGATCAACCGCGCCCGGCAGCTGATGGGACAAACCGACCTCAGCGTGGGGGAGGTGGCCAGTGCGGTGGGGTATCAGGATCAGCTGTACTTCAGCCGTATCTTCAAAAAGCGCACCGGCATGACTCCGTCCGCCTACCGGCAGAATCTGCGCAGCGGTGAATGATCCGCAGGAACGCGATGAAGGAGGAATGCAGATGGCCCGCCATTATTTCGGCCTGCTGCCCCATCCGCCGGGCAGCGAACGATACGATACCTTTGAACCGGAAAGATACGGCTGCATCGCGGTGGACGACGAATACATCGAGCTGCTGCTGCCGGAATTTGACGACATTCCCTGCTTCTGGCACACCCTGCAGGTGCCGGGAAACAATCTCGCTTACTGCGGCATCACCCTGATTCCGCCGGAATCGGCGCCCCGCTTTGCGGAAGTTTTCCGCCGGCACGATGTGTCCCGGTATCAGGCGCTTCTCTCTCTTCTGGAGCAGGCTGCACAGGAAGGAAAGTACATCATTCACTATGGAATATGACCGATAAACGTCAAAAGCTGCGCCTTTCCGCATTCGGGAAGACGCAGCTTTTCATTTCCAGAGCCTGCACGGCCGATCAGAACGTTTCCTTATTGACAACCCAGGGATCCTCGTCGGCAATATAGACGGTTTTTCCGGTGACCTGGCCCTGCAGATACTCCTTGATCCGGCTGCGCAGGGAAGGAGCCTTCTGATACCCCGCCTGCTCCGCTCTGTCGCAGCATCGCCAGGCGGCCTCCTGCCGGCCGAGGGCTGCTTCCGTCAGCGCAAGAACCGCCAGCGTTTCCGGCCTTTCCTGCTCCTGCACCGCCTTTTCCAGCCACTCTCTGGCAAGGGCGTAGCTTTTACGTCGATAAAGCAGCATGCCCAGATTTCCCGCCGCCAGAAGATGCTCCGGCTCCAGCTCCAGCGCCCGCCTGTAGGCCTGCTCCGCCCGGTCAAAGGCGTCACTGCCCACTGTCCTGACCAGCAGATAACCCAGCATATTCCAGGCGTCCGGATTGTCGTCATCCAGCCGCACGCTCTCTTCCATACGCTTCCGTGCATTCTCCCATCGCTCCAGCTTTTCCAAAGTGAAGGCCTCCATGAAGAGAATCGCACCCCGATCCCCTGCGGAAGCCCGCTTTTCCGCTTTGGAAAGAAGGTCAAGCACCTTCTCCGGATTCTCATTTTGCCCTATCAGACAGGCGGCCTGTCCGCAGCGGTACCGGACAAAGCCTTTTCGGAAATGTCCGCTCAGATGCATGCTGACCGCTCTCAGAGCACTGCGCCCGTTCCGCTCCATGCCGGCAAAAACAGCCGCCAGAAGGCCAACTGCCAGAATCAGACAGCGCATCACCCTGCGCATATCGCCTTCCCGAAACCATAACCAGGCCATCAGCTGGGCGCACAGGCCCATCAGTCCGAAAAGCCCGGCCATGACCCGGCTGCTGTTCGTCTTGTTCATGGCTTTTCCTCCAGAATTCCGAATAAAACAAAGGGGGCCGGAGGGTGATCGGTCCTCCGGCCCCCGGCCTGCCCGGGTGCACTCCGGTCAGGCCGTTTCGCAGATGAAATTATTTGCCAGCCTTGGCAGCCAGAGCCTCGTACTTGGCCTTGGCGGTAGCAGCGGCGAAGGCAAACAGCTCTTTGGCTCTCTCGGGGTTGGAGCGGGCCAGAGCGTTGTAACGAACCTCATTCATGATGAAGTCCTCGTAGCTCATGGTAGGAGCCTTGCTGTCCAGCTGGAAGGGGTTCTTGCCCTCTTCGGCCAGACGGGGATCGAAGCGGAACAGATGCCAGTAACCAGCATCCACAGCCTTCTTTTCCTCTTCCTGAGCATGAACCAGACCGCCCTTGATGCCGTGGTTGATGCAGGGAGCGTAAGCGATAACCAGAGAAGGACCATGGTAGGACTCAGCCTCCACAAGGGCCTTCAGGCACTGGCCGCGGTCGGCGCCCATGGAAACCTGAGCGGTGTAAACGTAGCCGTAGCTCATGGCGATGGCAGCCAGGTCTTTCTTCTTCACTTCCTTACCAGCAGCAGCGAACTGAGCGATGGCGCCGGTAGGAGTGGACTTGGAGGACTGTCCGCCGGTGTTGGAATAAACCTCGGTATCGAAGACCAGGATGTTCACATCCTGATGGGAAGCGATCACATGGTCCAGACCGCCGAAGCCGATGTCGTAGGCCCAGCCGTCGCCGCCGAAGATCCAGATGGACTTCTTGGACAGGTAATCCTTCTTGAGGAGGATCTCACGGCCCTTGGTGCAGGCGTCACAGGGGCAGCCGTCCACGACGGACTCCTGCAGCTCCTTGACGTAAGCGGCAGTGGCGTCAGCATTGGCAACGCCGCAGTCCAGGGTATCCAGCCAGTTCTGAGCGGCAGCCTTCAGGTCGGCGTCGCAGTAAGAAATCTCGATGAGCTCCTTGGTCAGGGTAACCAGTCTCTGACGGATGGTGTCCTGAGCCAGGAACATGCCCAGACCATACTCAGCGTTGTCCTCGAACAGGGAGTTGGCCCAGGCGGGACCAAAGCCGTTCTTGTTGACGGTGTAGGGAGTGGCAGGTGCGGAACCGCCCCAGATAGAGGAGCAGCCGGTGGCGTTGGCGATATACATTCTGTCGCCGCAGATCTGGGTGACCAGCTTGGCATAGGGAGTCTCGCCGCAGCCGGCGCAGGCGCCGGAGAACTCCAGCAGGGGCTGCTTGAACTGAGCGCCCTTGACGGTGGAGGGCTTGAACTTCTCCAGAACCTCGGGCTTCTCGGGCAGGTCAAACAGCTTCTGGAAGCCTTCCTGCTTGTCCATCTGGCTGTCCAGGCTCTTCATAACCAGAGCCTTCTCGCCCTTCTTGCCGGGGCAGGTGGAAACGCAGACGCCGCAGCCGGTGCAGTCCAGAACGGAGATGCCGATGGCGAACTTCATGCCGGGCATACCGGTCATGGGCAGGGTCAGCTGGCCTTCAGGCAGAGTGGCAGCCTCTTCCTCGGTGACAGCGTAGGGACGGATAACGGCATGAGGACAAACCATGGAGCAGAAGCCGCACTGGATGCAGTTCTCGGAAACCCAAGAGGGAACGTCAACCGCAACGCCGCGCTTCTCGTAGGCAGCAGTGCCCTGGGGGAAGGTGCCGTCGGTTCTGTCGCCCATGAAGGTGGAAACAGGCAGGGTGTCGCCCATCTGGTTGTTGACGGGAACCACGATGTCGTTGACAAAGTCAACCAGATCCTGTCTGGAACCGGTGGCCTTGGGAGCGGGAGCGGAATCGGGAGCGGTCTTCCAGGATTCGGGAACGACCACTTCGTGGATACCCTGAGCGCCGGCGTCGATGGCGTCATGGTTCATCTTGACGATGGCTTCGCCCTTCTTGGAGTAGGAAGCGGTAGCGGCATCCTTCATGTAGCGGATGGCGTCTTCCTCAGGCAGGATCTTGGCCAGCTTGAAGAAAGCGGACTGCAGAACGGTGTTGATTCTGCCGCCCAGACCGATCTGCTTGCCGATCTTGATACCATCGATGGTGTAGAACTTGATGCCGTTGTTGGCGATCAGGCGTTTTACACGACCGGGCAGGTGCTGCTCCAGCTCCTCATCGGTCCACTGGCA
>JAQXNQ010000007.1 GCA_029098085.1 Oscillospiraceae bacterium | reverse complement strand
AAGGTATAGGTCACGCTCTCCCCCAGCGGGATATGGCAGCCGTTGTCCTCGTCGCCGATGGGCCGGTCGATGCCGGAGCGGAGGGCTTCCGCGCCGGACGGACCGACAATTTCTGCTTCGGCGGTGAGAGCGGGCACCGCCCGGGTGTGCCAGGGCAGCCAGCAGTCATCCTCCATCAGCAGCTGCTGCAAAGTACCCAGCTGCCGCTCATAGACGCCCCGGGGACTGAGGGAATTCGACACCGCCAGAAAGGCGGCGGTGCCCACCGCCTGGCCGATGACGGCGCAGGTGGACATGACCCGGCTGGCGCTCATGGCCGAGTGGGTCACGCTGATGTTCCGCCCGGCGAACATCAGGTTTTCGATGTTTCTCGAGTACATGGAGCGGTACGGAATGCCGAAGGGAGCGGGCGCCGGATGGTAGATGGTAGGCTCTCCAGGATGACGGAACCCGGCAGGATTGTGGTCGTCCATGGTCCAGCCGCCGTAGGCCGCCAGATCGTCGAAGCGCCCCTCCGCCTCCACATCATTCTGGGTCATGACATAGTCCCCCAGATAACGGATGCTCTCCCGCTTGCCGGGGAGAAAGCCCACCCAGTCCAGCTCCCAGTTGTCGGCTCCGTGGTCGCCCCGGTTCTTGATGTGATCCCAGACGCCGAAGGCCATCTTCAGCAGCTCCTCCCGGACGTTTTCGGTGTCCCGGATGGAATCCTGTTCACCGCCCAGCTCCATCCACCAGTAGTTCATGGTGGGATTGCTCAGATCATGCTCCCGGTGCGGGAAGCAGGCGTCGCTTTCGTAGACATTGGCCCATTTGGGCGGGATGAAGGCGATGGGATGACCGGTCTCCCGGGCCTGGATCATGCAGGTCATGCCCATGGTTTTCCGGTCGGCGGTCTCGGGGGCGATGCTCTCACCGTACTCCTCCCGTCCCTCCCGGCCGACCCGGTATTCGGCGCCGGTCAGGGGCGCCAGAACGCTGTCGCCCGAGCAGTCGACAAAGATCTCCGCCTCCACCCGGTGCCACTGGTAGGTGGTCAGCTGCCAGCCGGTGACCGACCGGATCCGGCTGCCGTCCATTTCGGCATCGCAGCAGCTGCAGTTTAAGAGCAGCTCGATACCGGGCTCCTCCACCACCTTGCCGTAGAGGACGCTGTCCCAGATGGGAAAGGTTTTGGTGGGGTTTCGGTACATGTTCTCAAGGAAAATCTCCTCCAGAATGCCAGTCTCCTGGTTGTTCCGGCCGTGGCAGCCCAGCGACCACATCCGGATCTCGGAGGAACAGTTGCCGCCCAGCACCGGCCGGTCCTGCATCAGCAGCACCTTCATACCGTGACGGGCAGCGGAAATGGCGGCCAGCATACCGGCCAGTCCGCCGCCGATAACAGCGATGTCCACCCGGTGGCAGCAGGTGGGATGTTTCATGGATTCCATTTCAGATAGCTCCTTTCGGTATCGAACCGTCAAAACCGCAGTGCCAGCTCTTTGCCGGTGGGTTCATATTGCCGGCAGGTGACGCCGCAGATGCGCAGCATTCGCTTGGCGGCCCGGGTGTTTTCGGCGTCGGCGTATTTGTCGCTGCCGTACACCACCTCCCGGATGCCGCTCTGGATGATGGCCTTGGCGCACTCGTTGCAGGGAAAGAGAGTCACATAGAGGGTCGTTCCCTTCAGGGAGCCGCCGTCGTTGTTGAGGATGGCGTTGAGCTCGGCGTGGCAGACGTAGGCGTACTTGGTGTCCAGAAAGCCGCCTTCCCGTCCCCAGGGCATCTCGACGTCGCTGCAGCCGATGGGCATGCCGTTGTAGCCCACCGACAGGATCCGGTGATCCGGGCCCACGATGCAGGCGCCCACCTGGGTGGAGCTGTCCTTGCTCCGCTGGGCCGACAGCAGGGCGATGCCCATGAAATATTCATCCCAGGAAAGATAATCGGTTCGCTTCATGCCTTTGCTCCTTTCCAGCTGCGGGTAAACCGCCGCAGCTCCGCACCCGCCCGGACCGGCGGCAGGGCGGCAATCTCCCGCAGCGGGGTCAGCAGGTCTTCTCCGCTTTGCGGACGGGGCGGATGGGCGCAGCAGCGCAGCCGATCCCCCGCCGGGACAAACTCCTCGCCGTCCCCCGCCAGCTGTTCCATCAGCTTCTCTCCCGGCCGGGGATCCAGATAGCGGATTTCGATGTCCCGCTCCGGCACCAGCCCCTGCTGGCGGATCAGCGCCCGGGCCAGCAGGTCGATGGACAGCTGCTCCCCCATGTCCAGCATGAAGATCTCGCCGCCCTTTGCCATGGCCAGTGCGGTCAGCACCAGCTGGGCCGCCTCCCCAAGGGACATGAAGAACCGCCGCATCTCTCTGCCGGTGATGGTCACCGGCCCGCCCAGGGCGATCTGCTGGCGGAACAGGGGGATCACCGAGCCCGCCGAGTTCAGCACGTTGCCGAACCTCACGGCGCAGCAGCAGAGCTGCCCCTGATGGCAGAGGGTGATCAGCTCGGCCATCCGCTTGCTGCAGCCCATGACGCTGGAGGGATCCACCGCCTTGTCGGTGGAGATCAGCAAAAACCGGGAGACACCGGCCTCCTCGGCAGCCTGCAGCACTGTATGGGTGCCGAAGACATTGTTCCGGATGGCCTCCCCGGGGGATTCCTCCATCAGCGGCACATGCTTGTGAGCGGCGGCGTGGCAGATGATCTGGGGCCTGTGGCGGGCCAGTACCTCATCCATCCGGCTCCGGTCGCAGACCGAACCGATCTCCAGCGCCAGCTTCAGCTCGGGGAACCGCTGCTTCAGCTCGTGAATCAGCAGATAGGCGTTATTTTCGTACATGTCCAGCAGTACGATTTTTTCCGGCCTGCAGAGTGCCAGCTGCCTGCAGAGAGCGCCGCCCACCGAGCCGCCTCCGCCGGTGATCAGAAGGGTTTTGCCCCGGAAAAACTGCTCCATCAGCGGCGTGGGGGTTTTCACCTCATCCAGCCGCTCCAGCGCGCGGGCGATTTTTTCCTGTTCCTGCCGAATATCCAAGAAATCTCCTCCAACCTGACTGAAAAACCTGTTTTCTGCTGAAACCAGTATAGCATATCCCGCCGGAAATGAAAAGCGGCGGCAGCGCTTTTCACAGGATTTATCCATGGTTTGGAGATTATTTCCGCCGGATCCGGCACGCCCTTCCGGTGTAAGGGTGCTGTTTCGGCAGATACTAAGAGGGCTGTGTACTCTTCCTTGCAATCTGTCTGAAAGGAGCGGACGCTTTGAAGCATGAAAACCTGGCGGTGCTGCTGACCGGCGGCATCGGATACGGCCTGATCGAGCTTTGCTGGCGGGGCCGCACCCACTGGACCATGGTTCTGACGGGAGGGCTCTGCCTGTGGATGCTGTATCGGATGGATCAGTGCTGGGAGGGAGAGCTGCTGGTTTTCCGCTGCGTCAAGGGAGCGGTGCTCATCACCTGTCTGGAGCTGGCTATGGGGCTGCTGGTCAATGTGCTGCTGGGCTGGGAGGTCTGGGACTACTCCCGCTCTCCCGGCAATCTGCTGGGGCAGATCTGCCCTCTTTATTCGCTGCTGTGGTATTTTCTCTGCTATCCGGTTTTTCTGCTGACCCGGCTGCTGCGGAGCCGGTTTCATCCGCAGCGTTGACATTTTCCGCCAGCTGTGGCATACTGTAATTGAAAGGAATACAGTTTCAGACCCGCTGCGGCGGAGAAGGAGGAACCCATGGCTCATCTGGATCAAACCGTCATCCGGCTGCTGGCTGCCCGCGCCCTGGAAGCCAGAGCCGCCGCCTACTGTCCTTACTCCGGGTACGCAGTCGGAGCGGCGCTGCTCTGCAGCGGCGGGAGAATCTTCACCGGCTGCAACATGGAATCAGCTGCCTTCTCCCCCGGCATCTGTGCCGAGCGGGCGGCGCTGGCGGGAGCCGTTTCGGCGGGATACCGGCAGTTTCAGGCCATTGCCGTGGCCGGAGGGCTCGAGGGCGCTGCGCCCGAAGACCGCTGCTACCCCTGTGGCGTCTGCCGGCAGAGCCTGCGGGAATTCTGCGGGGGCGATTTCGCCGTGATTCTGGTGAAGTCGCCGGACGATGTGCAGCTCGTGACACTGGGAGAGCTGCTGCCCCACGGCTTTTCGGGTGAGAATTTGAAAAAGTAAAACACCGAAGGCAAAATGGCCGCCCCGTAAAAGGACGGCCATTTTTAAGTCTCCGCAATGCCAGCTTTCAGCTCCCGAATAAAATCCTTCGCGAACGCATTGGCTTGCTCACAAAGAGCCTTCGCCTCGGGCAGGTAACAATGGTTCTGATCCAGCACATACTTTTCGATGTAAGCGATGGTGCTGTTTAAGTCCTGTCCCCGAACTGAACCGGTGATCAGCGACTTGACGATGAAGTAGGTCTTTCCGCCCTCCAGCACATGGGCATCGTGCAGAATTTTCCCCTCCATGGTCTCGGGAACCTCCGGACGCTGGGACTCCCAGGCGATTCGGACAATGTCCTCCGTCTGCTCCGGTGAAACGCCCTGATCGCTGAGCCACTGCCGGATCAGGGGCTCATGAGAGTAGATAAATCCGTGAAAATACAGCGCGCAGGTCAGGTTTTCCCGGTTGACCGGCACCTTTACCAGCGTCAGCAGCCGGTTCACCCACCGCCCGGTCAGCTCGATGTGCCAGGCATTGTGCATAATATCCTTATCTGCGTAAAAGGGCGCGGCAAATGCCCGAACTTTCTCCAGATCGGGCATGGCTTATACCTTCGCCCAGATGGCCTTCGCCATAGCCAGGCTGATCTCGGTGCCCTGCTCGCAGAGCTCCATGCCCTCAAACTCCAGCGAGATGTAGCCGTCAAAGCCGGAGCGCTTGATGATCCGCAGAATCTCCCAGATGTCCACATCGCCCTGACCCAGAATCGAGCCCCGGAGCATCCTGCCGCCCATGGTCTCGAACCAGCTGCCGTTGTTGCAGTTGAACATCTCGGTCTGGTCGGGCAGCAGCTCCTTCTTGCGGA
>JAQXNQ010000006.1 GCA_029098085.1 Oscillospiraceae bacterium | reverse complement strand
ACCGCCGTCGAGGACGAAAAGCCGGTTTACGGCATCGAGGAGCTGGAGGGTCTGCCCCAGCTGAGCAATTACTACAGCAATCTGGTCACCCAGTTCGCATCGGTCACCGCCACCCGGCTGATCATCGAGAATCCCGCCGACCTGTCCATCTACGGGCTGAAGGATCCCCAGATCACGGTGGAGGTCACCTACGAGGACGGCACCGGCCACACGGTTTATCTGGGCGATCCCCTGACCACCGGCGACGGCTACTATCTGCGGGCCGATAACAGCGACACCGTCTACGCCGTCTCCAACAACAAGTACAGCGCCGCCAACCGGGGCGCCCTGGAGTATGTGAGTACCGAGATTCTGGAGGAATGGGTCGCCCCCACCGACAAGGACGGCAACGTCACCCAGGAAGCGGCCATCATCAACTATCTGGAGATCGACGGCGGCACGCTGGCCGAGTACGGTCTCTACCGGATGGAGGCCGAGCTGGAGAAGGACGACAGCGACATGACCTACTCCTCCGGCTACCGGATCGTCAGCCCCATTGAAGCCGACTTCCGGATCCGCGCCGACAGTGACGGCAACGACCAGAACGCGGTTTACACCGAAAAGCTGTCCACCGCCTTCTCGGCCGAGCGGGTGGAGGACGTTTTCCCCGATGAGGCGGCCCTGACCGGGTACGGCTTCGACGAGCCCTATGCCGTTATCCGCTTTGCCCGGGACGGCGTCGACCATGTCTGGACCATCGGCGGCGAAACCGCCACCAACGGCGGCGTCGCGGCCCGGTATCTGATGGCGGACGACAAGGAGATCGTCTTTGTGGTGGCCGAGTCCATGCTGCCCTGGCTGAGCGCCGACCTGAACAACCTGTTCTCGTCCCTGATGATCCTGCCCCATATCAACGATGTGGATCAGGTGCTCGTCACGGTGAACGATCAGGCGTACACCATCGACATCACCGGCTCCGATGACGATCTGGTCGCCTCCATCAACGGCACCGAGATCGACACCGCCCTCTACCGCAAGCTGTATCAGTATCTGCTGTCCGCTCCCGCCGAGCAGCTGAACGTGGGCGGTACCCGCGGCAAGAAGCTTGCCAGCATCACCTATCACTACCGCGACACCAAGTCCACCGAGACCATTGAGTTCTACGACGCCGGCAACCGCCGCTGCATCGTCTCCCTCAACGGAAACGACACCTACCTCTGCCGCGCCACCTATGTGGAGTATCTGGAAAAGAACTTCGTCAAGGTGCTGGCGGGCGAGACCCCGGTGCTGGACTACTAAGCATAAGCCGAACCATTCTGTGACGCATTGGGGCGCTCCCTGCCGGAAGGCGGAGAGCGCCCTCTTGAATAATGAAGAGTGAATAGTGAAGAGTGAATAGTGAAGGTGAATCGGGGCTGCGCCCCTTGAATATTGACAAAACCTGAAAGTCTTTGCGCTAATTTAGCGTTAGTGCCAGTCGGAGTGAATAGTGTTTTAGTTCTGGCGAAAGATGGAAGGTTTCTCCCTGATCAAGTTGCGTGAGAAACAGAAGAAAACCTTCCGTCACTCTTCACTAAAAACTGAAAACCTTTCGGTGCGCAGACTGAGACATCAGAAGGCACGCCTTCCGATACTATATTTTGAGCGACCGCAGGGAGCGGTTTACCATAACTATTCACTCTTCACTCTTCACTATTCACTACCTATGAAAGGAAGATCCACGTGGATATTTTATCTGTCCTCTGCCGGGAGTTTTCCATCGCGCCCTGGCAGGCGGAAAACACCGTTGCCCTCATCGACGAGGGCAACACCATTCCCTTCATCGCCCGCTACCGCAAGGAGCGCACCGGTTCGCTGGACGATCAGCTGCTGCGCCAGCTGGCCGACCGGCTGGAGTACCTGCGGGGGCTGGATCAGCGGCGGGAGGAGATCCGCGCCGCCATCGCCGCTCAGGACAAGCTGACCGACGAGCTCTCCGCCCAGCTGGACAAGGCGGAAACCCTGGCGGTGCTGGAGGATCTGTACCGGCCTTACCGTCCCAAGCGCCGCACAAGGGCGTCCATTGCCCGGGAAAAGGGGCTGGAGCCCCTGGCGGAGTTCATTCTCCGGCAGAAGCTGGGCTGGCTCATGGGGGAGGCGGAGAAGTATGTCGACCCCGAAAAGGGCGTGGAATCGGCCGAGGACGCTCTGCAGGGAGCCCGGGACATCATCGCCGAGATGGTGTCGGACGATGCCGGTCTGCGGGAGAAGCTGCGGGGCTACACCCTGCGCACCGGTTTTCTGGTGACCAAAGCCGCCGATCCGGATGCCCAGTCGGTCTATGAGCTGTACTACGACCACCGGGAGCCCCTGAACCGGGCCGCCGGTCACCGGATTCTGGCGGTGGAGCGGGGAGAGCGGGAGGGCTTTCTGAAGGTCAGTCTGGAGGTGGACGGCGGCGCGCTGGACATCGCCCGGAGGCAGTTCGTCCGGGCGTCCAACGACTGCGGCGACGCGGTTCGCGAGGCGGTGGAGGACGGCTTTTCCCGGCTGCTCTGGCCGTCGGTGGAGCGGGAGGTGCGCGCCAGGCTGGTGGAAAAGGCCAGCACCGCCGCCATCCGGGTCTTTTCCGAGAACCTGCGCCAGCTGCTGCTGCAGCCGCCGGTGAAGGACGCCGTGACCCTGGGCTTTGACCCCGGCTACCGCACCGGCTGCAAGATCGCCGTAGTGGACGGCACCGGCAAGGTGCTGGATACCGGCGTGGTCTATCCCACCAAGCCCAGGGAGGACATCGCCGGGGCCAAGCGCACCCTGAAGAGCCTCATCAATAAATACGGCGTCACCGTCATCGCCATCGGCAACGGCACCGCCTCCCGGGAGAGCGAGAGCTTTGTCGCCTCCCTGATCCATGAGCTGCCCCAAAAGGTCAGCTACATGGTGGTGTCCGAGGCGGGTGCGTCGGTCTATTCCGCCTCCAAGCTGGCCGCTGCCGAGTTCCCGGATTACGATGTTTCCCTCCGGTCGGCGGTGTCCATCGCCCGGCGGCTGCAGGATCCGCTGGCCGAGCTGTGCAAGATCGACCCCAAGTCCATCGGCGTGGGGCAGTACCAGCACGACATGCCGGAAAAACAACTGTCCGAGGCGCTGGACGGCGTGGTGGAGAGCTGTGTCAACGAGGTGGGCGTGGATCTGAACACCGCATCGGCTCCGCTTTTGGCGCGGGTGGCCGGTGTCAGCACGGCGGTTGCCCGGAACATTGTGGCGTTTCGGCAGGAAAACGGGGCGTTTGTTTCCCGGACACAGCTG
>JAQXNQ010000005.1 GCA_029098085.1 Oscillospiraceae bacterium | reverse complement strand
CGCAGGATGAGCCGATGGCTGTTTGAAACCTTTCCCTGCGCTTGCGGCGGGGCCGCTCCGGCCGAGAGAGTTTCTTGCAGCTTTCCGCCTGCGGAAACACACGAACGCAGAGAGGGCTTGCCCACCCGCAAGAATGGCGTCCGCAATGCGCGGGATGAGCCTGATGGCTGTTTGAAACGTTTCCCTGCGCTTGCGGCGGGGCCGCTCCGGCCCCGAGACATTCTTGCAGCTTTCCGTTTACGGAAAGCGAGGATTCTTGCAGCTGATTCAGCAAAGCTGAATCAGCCCTGCCAGCCCCGCTTTGCGGGATCCAGCGCGCCCACAGCGGTATAGAGCAGGGCGTTGCAGATGGCAGCAGCCACATTGCTGCCCCCCTTGCGGCCCAGAGCCACGATGGCGGGGACGCCGTTTTTCTCGCAGGCGCTGAGAATCCGCTCCTTGCTCTCCACCACATTGACAAAGCCCACCGGCACGCCGATGACCAGCGCAGGGCGGAAGCCCTCTTCCATCAGCGTTTCGATTTCCAGCAAAGCCGTGGGGGCGTTGCCTACGGCCAGAATGACTTCCGGGAAGGTCTTCGCCGCCAGCTCCATCGAGACGGCAGCCCGGGTGGTGCCCCGCTCTTTGGCCAGACGGGCGGTTTCCTCCTCGGCCATGAAGCAGCGGACGCTGCCGCCCAGCTTGGCCAGACTGGGCTTGCTGACCCCCGCCAGGGCCATGTTGGTGTCGGTGACGATGGGAACGCCCCGGAGCAGCGCCGCCGCTCCCTCTTGCACCGCGCCTTCTGTAAAGCGGAGATTCTCCGCATAGTCAAAGTCGGCGGAGGTGTGGATCACCCGTTTGACCACTGCTTCTGTTTCTGGGGAGAGGGCGACGCCCCGCTCGGCCAGCTCCTCCCCGATGATGCGCATGCTGGTGCGCTCGATGTCCGCCGGCAGATGATGCTCGACCATCAGTATTCCACTCCTTTTCTCGCCATGATGCCCTGTTCGTAGGGGTGCTTGTGGCAGTGCATTTCGGTGGAGTAGTCCGCCGCCTCCCGCATCCAGGGAGCGGGATCCCGGCCGGTGAGTACCACCTCCCGGCCCTCTGGACGCTCCAGCACCGCCTGGCGGAGCAGACTTTCGTCCACCATGCCCAGCGCAGCCGCGGCGCAGGCCTCGTCCAGTATCAGCAGATCACAGCCGCTTTCCAGCGCCTGCCGCAGATGCTCGTTGTGCAGCTGGCGGGTCGCTTCCCGCTCTTCGGGGGTCATGTCCCTGAAGAAGCGGCTGCAGGCCTTACCGGACCAGATGTCCGCCCCCAGCTGCCGCAGAGGCTCCAGCTCGCCGCTGTCGCCGCTTTTGAGAAACTGGACGATACTCACTTTCAGTCCCCGGCCCAGCGCCCGGACAGCCAGTCCCATGGCAGCGGTGGTTTTGCCCTTCCCGTTTCCCCAGTAGAGGTGTACCAGACCCTTATCCATGACAGAATTCCTCCATTTTCCGGTAGAGTGTGGGCAGATCGAGACTGCTGCGCACGGCGTCGGCCAGCAGATCGTACTGCCGCTGCTTGTAGGCTTCGTGGGTCTCCAGCTGCAGCTGCTCCGGCTCCAGTCCCTTGCGCCGCAGCAGCCAGGAAGCCAGCGCACCGGTCAGCTCACCGCTGTCGAACAGGCCGTGGAGATAGGTGCCGAAGACCAGCCCCTCCACCGTTCCGTCCTCGCTTCCGTCGGCCAGCCGGCAGAAGGGGGAGCCGCTCTTGCGGCTTGTTTTGCCCATGTGAATTTCATATCCGTCCAGAGACGCACCGGCGAAGGGCTCGGCCAGTACGCTGGCCTCCACCCGGGTACGGGTCTTGCTGGGGGTGAAGATGGTGGAGCAGGGGAGCAGCCCCAGTCCCCGCATCTCGCCGCCCTGTTCCACCCCGTCCGGGTCGGAGAGGGTCTCGCCCAGCATCTGATAGCCGCCGCAGACCCCCAGCACCGGTGTTCCTGCCGCTGCCAGCTTCAGTACCGCCGCCTCCAGACCGCTCTGCCGCAGCCAGGCAAGGTCGCCCATGGTGTTTTTGGTGCCGGGGAGGATCACCAGGTCGGGCGCGCCCAGATCGGCGGCCTTCTCCACATACCGCACTCCCAGGGCCGGATGGCTCTCCAGAGGGGAGAAGTCGGTGAAGTTGGAGATGCG
>JAQXNQ010000004.1 GCA_029098085.1 Oscillospiraceae bacterium | reverse complement strand
CCTGCTGAAACCCTTGCTCAGGCTATTTTTGATGCGAAGCTGGGCATTACTAGCGATGCTGATACCACTAAGTTCTACTATGATCCTCGAACTGGCACTGTGTCCACTAAGGATGCCGATGATAGCAAGGCTTGGCTGATTGAGTTTGAGGAAGTTACTACTGGTAGTGGCGGTACTGCCGTTACTGCTGATGGTGTTTCTGTTACTCCTCTGAAGTCTGACGGTACTGCACGTGATGAAGCCGCGAAGAAGAGTATTAATACTCTTTCTGCTGACTAACCGTTATAACCTCACAGTCCTTTAAACTGAGTCGTTATATCTAAAGCTACATAGACTTTCCGGGCACGCCGGGGGTCCCTGCAAGAGGGGTGCCGTTTGGCCCCCTGGCCGGGCCGCCTGCGTGCCCTTTCCCGCATTTTGTCCGCCCCCGCAAAAGCCTCCCTCTGACGAGTGAGGCGGCACGGCAAAGCCGTGACGGAGGGAGAGAAGAGGCCGATGGCTGCCCGTGGTCTCTCCCTCAGTCAGCTGCGCTGACAGCTCCCTCATCAGAGGGAGCCAATGAGCTTTGCGACGACCCCCGTCCCCGGGGGCAACAATCCCTCCACCGCCCGTTGGGCGGTCCCCCTCCCTTTCCACAAGGGAGGCTTACGGGGAGTAGGGGCGAACTGCCTTCGCCCGCGGCAATCCCTTCATCTCCCTTTCCAAAAGGGAGGCTTACGGGGAGTAGGGGCGAACTGCCTTCGCCCGCGGCAATCCCTTCATCTCCCTTTCCAAAAGGGAGGCTCACCACGCACCCAGAAACTACCTTGGAAGGATGATATCCTTGAAAACCATTTCCGTAATCGTCTATCCCGACCGGGTGTGCATTGCCAGCACCAAGGCGGCCGGGAAAAAGCCCCGCTTTGCCCAGCCCCAGTGGGTGCCGGTGGAAAACGGCAAGCTGCTGGTGCAGGAACCTGTGCGGCTGGCCGCCCTGATCCGGGAGCAGGTTGGAGAAAAAGAGAAGTATCAGGTCTGTCTGGTGCTGTGGCCCGAAGCTTACAGCACGGTCATGTTCTCCAACGGCAAGATCAGCAAGCGGGATCTGAAGCGCCAGCGCCTGTCTGAGCTGGAGACCGTCTTCCACGGCGACGCCGAGTCGGTTTATGCCACCGACTTTCTGCTGGACGGCGGCAAATATACCTTTGAAGGAAAGGCCCGCCGCAACATCTACGCCATGCAGCGCCATGACGCCGATCTGATGCGGGCGGCTTTTAAAGCACAGAAGCTGAAGGTCGCCTCCATCGCCCCCATGGACGCGGTGTTTGCCGAGTCGGCCATGAACTTCTGCAAGCTGAATAAAAACGAGATCACCGCCGTTCTGATGCTGGACGACGCCTGCACCCAGCTGGCCCTGATCCACAAGGGCCGCATCCAGATGATCCGTCCCATCCCGCTGGGCGGTTCTGCCGTTCTGGCGGCCTATCGGGCCGATATGCCCGAAAAGACCAACGATGAGCTGCGCCAGTTGATCCGCGAGCAGTCCATGAGCGACGATGACAAACTGTTTGCCAAATATCCCGTCCTGCGGGACAAGATGCTGGCGCTGGCCAACCGCATCGCCAACGAGATCCTGAAAAACGTCCGCAACATCTATGGCGATGAAAAGGATGTTTCCAAGCTGCTGATCTGCGGCAACTTTGCCGAAACCAAGGGCCTGACCGAGCATTTTACCAACAAGATGAATATGCCCTGTGTGGCTCTGAAAGATGTTCTGGCTCCCAACGCCGCCGCCAACATCTGCCTGCGGGAAGAGGATCTGGATCTGTACTTCCCCTTTGCCGCTTCTGCCGCCCCCGAAAACGATCTGCTGGGCGAATGGCGTCAGATGGTGAAGGATCGCCGCCGTGGCATCGCCGCCAGCGTGGTGCTGGTGCTGGTTGCCGCCGGTGTAGCCTGTGTGCAACCCTATCTGATGAAGCAGCTGAAGGCGGAGCGTGACGCCGCCGCCGCCGTGATCGAGCAGCCCGAATATGTGGCTGTCCGGGAATTGATGGATGAGCGGTCTGCCATCAACAGGCAGAAGGCCGCGCTGGAAGAGGCCATCGCCAACCTGCCCCACGGCGCCACCAACACCGCCGGCATCATCAAGGATCTGTATGAGCTGAGCGCGAAGTTCGGTACGGTGAGCTCCATGTCGGTGGATTACAGCGGCAAGGTGGTACAGATGGATTTTTCCACCGACAGCTATGATACCTTTATCAAGTGGCAGCAGGCTGTTACCGAGGGCGACCGGTTCGCCTTTGTGACGCCTCCCACCTTCAGCGGTGATACCGGCCGATATAGCATCAGCGCCGTTATTTCTGCCGACGATTTTGAAGAACCCAAGGAAGAGGAGGTGCAGCAGTGAAAAAGAAATTCCCCATCTCCATCTTTCCCATGACCTGCGTGATCGTGGGTATCGCGCTGGCGCTGTACGGCTATCTGTATTTTATCCCCGCCCGGCAGGAGGCGGTGCTGATCGAGAGCGAGATCAGCCTTTCTGAGGTGGAGCAGAAGAACTATGCTCCCTATGTGAATGACCACGGCCCCCTCGAACAGGACATTGCCGACGCCAAGGCTGCCATCGAGCAGCTGCACAAGGACGGCTATGTCAATCAGGGTGAGGTCAGCCTGATCATCGGCGAGGCCATTCTGAAGCATAACGTGACCCTGAACAATCTGTCCATCGGCAGTACTACCTCTTATAAAGGATATGAAGCCCTGCCGCTGCGCATGGAGCTTTCCGGACAGCAGGCCGATCTGCTGGCCTTTCTGTCCGCCTTTGAAAATGACCAAGAGGGCTCGTACATCGTGCAGGCCGCCTCTATGAATTTGGGCTCCGGCAGATGCTCGGCTTCGGTGACCATGTATCTGTGCACCCCCGCAAAATAAGATGATGGCTGTGCTGTATGGCGGGGCGGGCCTGCTGCTTGCGGCGCTGAGCGTGCTTGTGCTCAATCAGATGCCCGCCCGCTGCTTCTGCGATTATGACGAGCAGCCCGGAGAACAACATCTGGCCCCTCGGGTCACCCTGAAAAAGCAGGGGTGCCCCGTCGGCCTGTTTCTGTGCATCACAGCGGTGCTTTTGTACCTGCGTTTCGGCGCGGGGGTGGAGAGCGCCGCTTTGGTGCTGTTCTGCACCGCGCTGACCATGATCTCCCTGTCCGATCTGCGGTTTTCCATCATCCCCGATGAACTGCTGATGGCGGGCGGGGCGCTGGCGGTGCTGGCAAATCTGCCCGCCGCCCTGAAA
>JAQXNQ010000003.1 GCA_029098085.1 Oscillospiraceae bacterium | reverse complement strand
CGTCCTCCCCTGCCCGGCGGTTCCGCTGGGCCATGAGGGGGACGACCTTTCCCAGGCGCAGGCGCTGTTTGCCGCCCTGCGGGAATGCGACCGCAGAGGAGCCAAAACCGTCTATGCCCGCGCCCCCCACAGAGACGGGGTTGGGCTGGCCGTCTACAACCGTCTGCTGCGGGCGGCGGGCTTTCAGGTGGTAAAGCTGTGAAGCCGGTCATTCGCTCGGCGAGCTCTGAGGATCTGAACGCGGTGCAGCCGCTGGCGGAAGCACTGCATCATCTGCACCATCAGCAGCGCCCGGATCTTTTCCCCGAATTTGACGCTGGCAGCTTCCGCCATCAGTTTCTGGCCGCCCTCTGCCGCACCGACACCCAGATTTTTCTGGCAGTGTCAGAAGAGGAACAGCTGCTGGGCTACTGCAGCGCCTGCTCCCGGCTGCGCACCTATCCCGGTCTTCCGGCCAGCCGGATTCTGTCGGTGGAGGAGCTGTTTGTCCTGCCCGACTTTCGGCGGGAGGGCATCGGCAGCGCACTGTTTTGCCGCGCGCTGGACTGGGGCCGTCAGCTGGGTGCCCGCTCGGCGGAGCTGACCGTCTGGGGCTTCAACCGGGAAGCAGAGAATTTTTACCATCGCTTTGGCATGGCGGTGCGCTCCTCCATGCTGGAGCTGCCGCTTGATCTGTAACGGAGGATTGTTATGCGCACACCCAATAAGCCGCTTCTCGTGGGCCTCACCGGCCAGACCGGAGCGGGCAAAACCACCGTTTCCCGGGCCTTTACCGACAAGGGCTTTGCGGTTATCGACTGCGACCAGGTCACCCGGCAGCTGCAGCAGCAGCCGGAGGTCATTGAAAAGCTCGCGGGCGCTTTCGGCTCCGGCATTCTGCAGGAGGATGGCAGTCTCGACCGGCGGGCTCTGGCGGCGGCGGCCTTTTCGGAGGAGCAGCAGACCCAGAAGCTCACCGGCATCATGTACCCGCTGATTCTGGCTGAGATCGACCGACAGGTGGACAGCTTTGTCCGCAGTGGCCAAACCCGGATTCTGCTGGATGCCCCCACCCTCTTTGAAAGCGGTCTGGACAAGCGCTGCCAAAAAAAGGTGGCGGTGTTGGCGGCGGAAGAGCTGCGGCTGCTTCGGATCATCAAACGGGACGGTCTCACCGAGGAGCAGGCCCGCGCCCGGATGAAGGCGCAGCACAAGGATGGCTACTACACCATCCGCAGCGACTATGTGCTGCGCAACAACGGCACCGAGGAGGAGCTGTACAGGGAGGGCGCCGCTCTGGCGGAAAGCCTTGCGCCCGAGAAAGGAAAGGGCAGTCAGGAGCTGCGCACCACCCTCATCGCCCTGGCCCTGACCGTGGGCACCATCGCCTTTGTGGGTGGCGGCTACCAGCTGATCTACCGGGCCATGTATCCGCAGAAATACAAGGCGGAGGTCACCGCCGCAGCCGCTGAATTTTCGGTGGAGCCGGAGCTGATCTACGCGGTCATCCGCTGCGAGAGCGGCTTTGACCCGGACGCCGTTTCCTCGGTGGGGGCCATGGGACTGATGCAGATCACCGAGGACGCCTACGACTGGGCCAAATACCGGATGGGCGACCACAGCGCCCACACCTACGACGATATTCTGGAACCTGAGCTGAATATCCGCTACGGCAGCTGTCTGCTATCCCTGCTCATCGAGGAATTCGGCAGCGAGGAAACCGCCGTGGCCGCCTATCACGCCGGTATGGGCAGCGTGCAGGACTGGCTGCAGGACGAGCAGTACAGCAGCGACGGCGCCACGCTGGACAGCATCCCCTTCCCCACCACCAGCCAGTATGTGGACAACGTGATGCAGGTGAAAAAGATTTATGGGAATCTGTATAAATAGATTCGCTCACGCGCAAGAATGGCGTCCGCCCTGCGGGCGGCGCGGCCGTCGTCTTGGCCGCGAGACATTCTTGCAGCTTTCCCCTTCAGAGGAAAGCGAAGAACCTTCTCAGCGTATGTGCTTATCGTTGCTTTCCGGGAAGATGGTGAATAAAAGGAAGGCGAAAGTCGAAATGATTGACTGAAATAATGATAGTGAGAAACAGAAAGTATATCTGTCGGCGGCAAACTGATTAAAATTCTTTACCGTTATCCGCCCCGCCTCCGGCGGCGGGCAGAGCGCACCTAAAAAGTGCTCTCTGCCGGCTGCCGGCCCTGTGCCGGCTCCGCAAAATGTACAAAAGGAGAAAATGGAACATGACTGCAGCTGACCTGAAAAGCGCCTTCTTCTCCGAGAAGAAGAACGGCGGCCTCACCATGAGTGAGGAAGAGCTTCGCGCGGCGGACGCCTTCTGCGAAGATTACAAAGCCTTTCTGGACGCCGCCAAGACCGAGCGGGAGGCCGTGACCGAGCTGCTCCGCGTGGCAGAGGAAAAGGGCTTCGTCCCCTTTGAGCCCGGCAAGAAATACGTTGCCGGCGACAAGGTCTACCTGAATAACCGGGGCAAGGCTCTGATCCTGGCCGTTATCGGCAAGGCTCCCCTGTCCGAGGGCATCAACCTGACCGCTTCCCACATCGACGCTCCCCGCATCGACCTGAAGCAGGTTCCCCTGTACGAGGACTGCGGACTGGCTCTGTTCAAGACCCACTACTACGGCGGCATCAAGAAGTACCAGTGGGCCGCCATGCCTCTGGCTCTCCACGGCGTCATTGTCAAGGCCGACATGACCACCGTCACTGTCACCATCGGCGAGGACGAGTCCGATCCCGTCTTCTGCATCACCGATCTGCTGCCCCATCTGGCCGCCGATCAGATGAAGCGCCCCGCCGGCGATGTGATCAAAGGCGAGGAACTGAACCTCCTCATCGGTTCCCGCCCCTTCCGGGATGACGAGGCCAGCGAGAAGGTCAAGCTGAACATCGCCTCCATCCTCTTTGAGAAGTACGGCATCACCCACGACGACTTCCTCTCCGCCGAGCTGGAAATCGTCCCCGCCTTCAAGGCCAAGGACGTGGGTCTGGACCGCAGTATGGTGGGCGCTTACGGTCAGGATGACCGGGTCTGCGCTTACACCTCCGCCAGAGCCGTGCTGGATCTGACCGAAGCTCCCGAGAAGACCATGCTGGCCATGATGGCCGACAAGGAAGAGATCGGCAGCTGCGGCGCCACCGGCATGAAGGGCGCTTTCTTCAAGTATTTCGTGGACGATCTGGCCGCCCCCTACGGACTGAAGGGCCACACCGTTCTGTCCGCCTCCAAGTGCCTGTCCGCCGACGTCAGCGCCGCTGTGGATCCCACCTTCGCCGATGTACACGAAAGAATGAACGCTCCCTTTGTCGGCTGCGGCACCACCATCATGAAGTTCACCGGCTCCCGCGGCAAGGGCGGCTCCAACGACGCCTCCGCCGAGCTGATGGCCTACGTCCGCAAGATGCTGGGCGAGGGCAATGTCCTGTGGCAGACCGCCGAGCTGGGCAAGGTGGATCAGGGCGGCGGCGGAACCGTTGCTTCCTACATCGCCGAACTGGATGTGGACACCGTGGACATCGGCGTGCCGGTGCTGTCCATGCACGCTCCCTTCGAGGTTACCTCCAAGATCGACATCTACGCTACCTACAAGGCCTTTACTGTGTTCAACAAGTAATCCCGCCAAAAGCAGACGGCGCAGCCTTCTCCCATGGGAGCGGACTGCGCCGTTTTTGTCTGTACAAAAAGCGATGCCCGGCACCGGCCAGGCATCGCTTGAGACTGTCGTAAAAGTGGTTTGCAAGAAAAAGTTGCACAAAACGGAAGAAATGCATATGCCCGCTGGAAGCGGGCATGGCTTTGTCCAGTTGGTATCTTGCGGCCTGCGGGCCGCGCTTTTTAGTATTTATTGTCCGCGCCGGGCGCGGAGGAGCAGGATTTCGCGCTCTGCGGAGCGCGACCAAGGCTCTGCCTTTGGAATCCGCGATTTTTTGAAAAAAATCGAGTAAAACTTTATTT
>JAQXNQ010000002.1 GCA_029098085.1 Oscillospiraceae bacterium | reverse complement strand
TTGTAAAAGGGTTCAAAGCCCATTCATATGCAACAACTATTTTTAAGGAGGCACCCCAATATGAACAAGAAGATTCTTGCCACTGCTCTTGCAGCAGCTATGCTCGCTTCTCTGGCCGCCAGCTGCGGCAACAGCGGAAGCTCCAGCAGCAGCAGCAGCAGCAGCAAACCCGCTTCCAGCGGCACCACTTCCACCAGCTCCACCGCTCCTTCCACAGCTGAGGGCGACACTGGCCTGGGCTTCAAGATGGATCCCGCTGGCTATCCTGTCATGGATGAGCCCGTGACCGTCACTGCCTGCGGTTTCTCCAGTATGCCTGAAGGCGTCGGCGCCTGGGATACCCCCAATGAAATCCCCTACTTTAAGAATCAGGAAGAGCGCACCAACATCCACATCGAGTGGAACAACATGACCTCTACCGCTCTGGAAGAGAAGCTGCCCATCATGTTCGCCGGCGACGACCTCCCCGACATCTTCTTCAAGACCTACATGGACGCTGCCACCATGGGCAAGTACGGCGCTGACGGCATGCTGGTCGACCTGACTGAGCTGATTCCTCAGTACGCTCCCGACCTGTACGCTCTGCTCTCCGCCCGTGACCAGATGAAGTTCATGACCTACAACGGCGGTATCTGGGGCTTCCCTTACTACTTCGAGTCTGAAGGCATCCGTATGTCCAAGCTGTTCGTCAACCAGACCTTCCTGGACAACCTGGGCATGGAAGCTCCCACCAACTGGGAAGAGCTGCATGACTACATGAAGGCTGTTACCGAGCAGGACGCCAACGGCGACGGCGATCCCACCAACGAGGTTGCCTGCTGCCTGTCCTCTGTCGGCCACATCACCAACGTTGTTGCTGCTGGTAAGTACAACCTGATGAACCGCGGCAGCTCCATGGGCGGCAGATACATCGAAGCCGATCCCGCCGACGCTTCCGGCAACACCCTGCGCACCTGGATCACCACCGACGAGATGAAAGAAGTTTACCGCGACATCAAGACCTGGTGGGACGAAGGTCTGCTCTCTCCCTCCCTGTTCGACACCGACTACTGGGATAACGTTGCCAGAGCCGCTCTGAAGGACGGCCGCGGCGGTATGTTCGGCTCCTACGTCACTGCAGCCGGCACCCATACCGAAGACTTCGTTGCCATGCCCAAGGCTCCTGGAGAGCACTGGAACTACGTTTCCGGTTACCTGTCCAGCCTTGGCTCCGGCATGATCACCAAGGAATGCGAGATTCCTGAAGCCATGACCGCCTGGTTCAACTACTCCTACACCATGCCCGGTGCTTACGAGTTCTTCCTGGGCATCGAGGGTGAATCCTACACCATCGATTCCGACGGACATGTTCAGCTGTCCGAAATCATCACCAACCATCCCGAGCTGGAGCAGGAGCAGGCTCACCTCCGTTACTCCTACTACTCTGGCGGCGCCAACCCCGGTCTGGCCACTGACGAGACCTTCAAGGGCGGCGAAACCCACATCATCTCCCTGAAGGGCTGCGACAACTTCCGTCCTGCCACCGAAGGCCTGACCATCTGGGAGAACTTCCCCCTGACCGCTGATCAGAGCGAAGTCATCAACGGCACCAAGGGCGACATCGACGCAGTTTACGCCGAGTACAGAGCTGCCTTCATCACCGGCACCAAGGACATCGACGCTGACTGGGACGAGTACCTGGAGAGACTGGAAACCGCTGGCCTCAGCGAGTTCCTGGCCACCTATCAGGAAGCCTACGACATGATCAACAGCTAAACACCCTCTTTCCCCTCTGGAGAGGCGGAGGCCGCAAGGCTTCTGCCTCTTCTTTTTTGTGCAGGCCGAAGCAGAGGACCTGGTTTCAGCGGTACTTTTTCCTCCGTCCCCCTCCCCTTCCACAGAGGAGATTTTTCTTTTTTCGGGGGAAAACAAAAGGGTAAAAGGCTCCTGGGCGGCGATTTTTGATTTTCGTACAGAATGTACGCATAAATTATTCCCGGTTTACTTTATCCTTCGGACTGCCTCAAGATTGTCTTTATCCTGCAAAAAATGAGCTCTGTCTGTTCTGTATCCATGTGCTCTCTCCGATTCAAAAATTCTATATAAGGTCATCTTTCCGGTGCGGAGCAAAACATCCGATTTGTTTTCTTTAAAAATACAGCACCCCAAATGGCTCTGAAAAAGGGAATTCCGGCTGTTTCACTCCAGAATTTTAAGTCTTTGAGGAAAAAATGCAGATATAGAAAACATGATACAACTTTTTATGAAAGTTCCACTAAAGATCACAATTCTATTTCCGGCTTTCCTATGGACTATTTTCGGATGAACAAAATGTGTTTTCCGTAAAAATACAATTTTGCAGATTCATTTTCCCCCATCAGTTTGGCAGAAAAATAAATATTTCCTTCAGTCAAAAACAGGAAAAATCGTCAGGTCTGCGTGAATCGGTCAATTACAGGCAATCAAAAGCGCCGTTTTATCGGGTTTCTGACGAAAAAGCACTGAATTTTCATGCCCGGAAATGCAAGCTGCGAATGATTTTTTCTTCAGCTTCTGTGCCCAAAAATTTCCTTCTTTTGCAAGTTTTCCAGCATCCGACAAATTTTTCCCGTATTTTCGTCAGAAAACCATTGACTTTTGTTCTCAAATGTAGTACACTTTTCATGTAAGAAATTGACGGCAACGGCGCTATGGTTCATCTTTGGGTATCGTAGCGCTGTTTTCGTATCAGGAAAGACGCAGGTGCTCCTCTTACCGGAATATTGAAACCTCAAGATTCCCTCCGGACGGAACCGCTTCGCGTTTCTCCGGAGACGGCCGTCTGGGCAAAATTTTTTGAGAGAGGGTATTTTATGAGCGCACCAACCAAAGGATGGGCATACTTCAAGTATTCCCTCCGCCGCAACTGGAGCCTGTACCTGCTGGTTCTCCCGGTACTGATCTACTTTCTGATCTTCCTGTACTGGCCCATGTACGGCGTCATCATCGCCTTCAAGGACTTCTCCCCCGGCAAGGGAATCTGGGGCAGCCCCTGGGCGACCCTGAACGGTGAAGTGAACATCTTCAAGCACTTCATCAACTTCTTCTCGTCGGTACATTTCACCAGAACCCTGCGGAACACCCTGGGCATCAGCTTCTATTCGCTGGCCGTGGGCTTCCCCATCCCCCTGATTCTGGCCATCCTGATGAACGAGCTTCGCTCCGCCAAGTTCAAGAGCTTCGTGCAGACGGTCACCTACCTGCCCCACTTTATCTCCACCGTGGTTATGTGCGGTATGCTGTGGATCTTCCTGCGCAGCGACACCGGCATGGTCAACCTGATCATCAAGGCCCTGGGCGGCGCCGGCTTCAACTTCATGAATGAAAACAAATACTTCAAGTCGGTCTATGTCTGGTCCGGCGTCTGGCAGAACGCAGGCTGGGGCACCATCATTTATATGGCCACCCTGTCCGGTCTGGATACCCAGATGTATGAGGCGGCCAACATCGACGGCGCCAACAAATGGCAGCAGATCTGGTACATCACCCTGCCCTGCCTGATGCCCACCGCCGTCATGCTGCTGATCCTCGACTCCGGCTCCATCATGAGCGTCGGCTTCGAGAAGGTCTTCCTTCTGCAGACCGACCTGACCTTTGAAGCGTCTGACGTTATCTCCACGCTGGTTTATCGAAAAGGTATCACAGAAGCCAACTACTCCTTCTCCTCGGCTGTCGGTCTGTTCAACTCGGGCATTAACTGCATCATCCTGCTTACAGTGAACTGGATCAGCAAAAAGCTGGGCGACGTGAGCCTGTTCTAAGGGGAGGATGTAAACAATGGCTAAAAGCAATCGAATCAAACTGTCCAAAGGCGATTTGACCTTTGAGATTTTCAACACGGTCCTGATGGTTCTGATCCTGGCGGTCATCATTTACCCCCTGTGGTTCGTGGTCATCGCCTCCTTCTCCGACTCGGCGGCTGTTACGGCCGGTGACGTGTGGCTGTGGCCCAAAGGCTTCCATCTGGATGCCTACCGCCGCGTGTTCGCCAACTCCCGTCTGATGACCGGCTACCGCAACACCATCCTGTACACCTTTGTCGGCACGGTGTTTAACCTGATCGGCACGGTGGCTCTGGCCTACCCCCTGTCCAGAAGAGACTTTGCGGGCCGCAACGTCATCATGATGATCCTGACCGTCACCATGTTCTTCAACGGCGGTCTGGTTCCCACCTACCTGATCTACAAGCAGATCCACATCGTCAACACCTTCTGGGTCATGGTCATCCCCGGCCTGGTCAGCGTGTACAACACCATCCTGATGCGCACCTTCTTCCAGGGTCTTCCCTATGAGCTGCAGGAAGCTGCCATGATCGACGGATGCTCCAACATGCGCATCCTGCTCCAGATCATCCTGCCCCTGTCCAAGCCCATCCTGGCTGTTATGGTCATCTTCTACGGCGTCGGTCACTGGAACGCCTACTTTGACGCTCTGGTGTACATCACCAAGGACGAGCTGAAGCCTCTGGCTCTGGTGCTGCGTGACATTCTGATCACCGCCACCGAATCCGCTTCCGGCCGTGACAATGCGGGTGCTGCTTCCAGCCAGGCTGAGCAGAGAAAGACCGCCGAGGCCATGAAGTACGCCGTCATCATCGTATCCACCGTTCCCGTGCTCTGCCTGTACCCCTTCATGCAGAAGCACTTCTCCAAGGGCGTCATGCTGGGCGCCATCAAGGGCTAAGTTCCGTTTCGGTTGTACTGCGGGCCGAAAGGCCCGCTTCCATGCAACAATCATTTTAAGGAGGCAAACTCAAAATGAACAAAAAGATTCTTGCAGCTGCTCTGGCAGCAGCCATGCTGGCTTCTCTGGCCACCAGCTGCGGCGGCAGCAGCTCCTCTTCCAGCAGCTCCACCGGTTCCACCACCACTTCTTCCGGCACCACCTCTACCTCTACCGGTTCCACCGACAGCGGTAACAGCGACAGCTACTTCACCATGAACGAAGCTGGCTATCCCGTTCTGAACGAACCCGCCACCGTTTCTGTCGTGGCCTTCGGTACCACTCCTGAAGGAGTTGGCGCCTGGGAAACCCCCAATGAGATCCCCTTCTTCCAGACTCAGGCCGAGCGCACCGGCATCAGCTTCGAATGGAGCTACATGACCCGTGACGCCTGGAAAGAGAAAGTGCCGATCATGATCGCCGGCGACGACCTGCCCGACGTTTTCCTGAAGAGCCTGTTCTCCGACGGCGAGCTGGT
>JAQXNQ010000001.1 GCA_029098085.1 Oscillospiraceae bacterium | reverse complement strand
GAGGCGGTCACGCCCGCCAGAATGCCGAAGCCCAGCACCAGATTCATGATGGCGCCGGCCGCGACGATGAGGATCCGGATGCCGACCTTCTTGTTGCAGAAGGCCCGCAGATCCTGGGAGGAGGCGTCCTCCCCCTCCATGCTGACCGAGCCGCCGATGGGAAAAATCCGCACCGCATAGGTGGTCTCGCCCTTTCCAAGCCGGAACAGAGCGGGCCCCATGCCCAGCGAGAACTCGTTTACCCGGACGCCGCTGAGCTTGGCGGCGGTGAAGTGACCCAGCTCATGGATCAGGATGATAACTGCGAATATGATAAGGGTCGTGATGATGTTTCCCATGGTACTCCTTTCAGCTCCCGTCAGGGAGAAACGCGCTCCCGGACAAACTCCCGGGCCTGACGCTCCGCCTCCAGAATATTCTCCACCGTGACGAGGGCGTCGTTTTTCAGGCTGAGGGCCTCCTGCACCAGCTCCCCGATCTGCAGGAAGGAAATCTTCCCTTGCAGGAACAGCGGCACCAGCGCCTCGTTGGCGCAGTTGACCAGGGTCGGGTACAGCCCGCCCCGCCGGATGGCCTGAAAGGCCGCGGAAAGACAGACAAAGGTGTCGGGATCCGGGTCAAAGAAGGTGAGGGTTTTGTAGTCGGTCAGCCGCAGCCGCTTTGTGGGGCAGGGCATCCGGTCGGGGTAGGTCAGGGCGTACTGGATCGGAATCTTCATGTCCGGCACTCCCAGCTGTCCGATGACCGCATAGTCCTCAAACTCCACCAGCGAGTGGATCACGCTCTCCCGGTGCACGACCACCTCCACCTGCTCCGGCCGTACGCCGAACAAATGCACCGCTTCGATGACCTCCAGCCCCTTGTTCATCAAAGTGGCCGAATCGATGGTGATCTTGGCGCCCATGGACCAGTTGGGGTGTCTGAGGGCGGTCTCGGGCGTCACCTGCCGCAGCTCCTCCCGGGTCTTACCGAAAAAAGGGCCGCCGGAAGCGGTCAGCAGTATCTTATTCACCCGGCAGTGCCGGTAGCCCTCCAGGCTTTGAAAAATCGCCGAATGCTCGCTGTCCACCGGCAGAATCCGCACGCCCCTGTCCCGGGCGGCCTTCATCACCAGCTCACCGCCGGTGACCAGCGTCTCCTTGTTGGCCAGGGCCACATCCTTCCCCGCCTCAATGGCAGCCAGGGTGGGCCGCAGGCCGATCATGCCGGAGACAGCGTTGAGGGTCAGGTCGGCGTCCTCCAGCGCGGCCAGGGCGCAGAGCCCGTCGATGCCGGTGACCACCTGCACATCCAGATCGGCCACCCGGCTTTTGAAGCTGCCGTAGCGGCTCTCGTCGAAGATGCAGACCATCTTCGGTCTGCATCGGCGGGTCTGCTCCTCCAGCAGCTCTTCATTCCGCAGGGCCGCCAGTCCGACCACCGGAAAGCCGCCCGTCTCGCAGACGGTGATGGCCTGTGTGCCAATGGAGCCGGTGGATCCCAGTATGGTTACTTTTTTCATGTTTTATCCGCCCTTCTTCCGGAATTTCTTCTCCGCAGAGAAGCGCAAACAGCCCCAGACCCCGCCGTTTGCAGCGGCAGGCCCGGGGCGTCTGGAATATTACGCGATGATGGGGAAAATCTGCAGCACCAGATACAGCGCCGGCGCCACAAACAGAAAGCTGTCGAAGCGGTCCATGACGCCGCCGTGACCCGGCATGATCTTGCCGAAGTCCTTGATGCCGGCCTGCCGCTTGACCACCGAGGCCATCAGGTCGCCGAAGATGCCCATGACCGAGCAGAACATGCCGATCCACAAAGCGTGCAGCCAGGCGATTTCGATCTGCTGGCTGTAAACATGCAGCATGACCTGCTCGTAGCCCAGACAGAAGAGCAGGAAGAAGCCGGCGGACACCACCACGCCGCCCACGGCGCCCTCCACCGTCTTGTGGGGGCTGACCAGCGGCGCCAGCTTGTGCTTTCCGCAGGCCCGCCCGACAAAATAGGCGGCGGAATCGGCCACCCAGGCCGCCACGCAGATCAGCAGGGTGTAGAAGATGCCGTGATCGAACCGGTCCCGCATCAGCACCACGGTGGACAGAGCCATGGGCACCAGCAGCGAAAAGAAGAAGGCGACGGCGATCTCCTCCACCCGGATCTTTTCGTGCTGAGCCAGCAGAGTGGCGAACATCAGGGTGAAATACCCCACCGTGACCCAGATCTGCATACCCCGGATGTCCAGGGTGCTGAAAAAGGGCACCACCAGCGCATAGGCCAGCGAATAAACCAGAATCAGTCTGGACTTCACATAGCCGGTGGCGTGCAGCAGCTCGAACACCGCCACGGCGCTGACCAGCGAAACCGCGAAGTTGAAGAAAATGGTATTGTAGAGGAACAATACCGCGAACAGAATAGCAAGGCCCACCAGAGCCGAAATAACGCGCTGTTTCATGACCCAAAATCCTCCATGCGGAATCCCCGCCTGTCAGCCCTCCGTAATGCCGCCGAACCGCCGGCTCCGGCTCTGATACTCCCGGATGGCCGCGTCCAGCGAGGCCGGCTTGAAGTCCGGCCAGAGAATCTGATCCATAAACACATACTCCGCATAGGCGGTCTGCCAGAGCAGAAAATTGGAAAGGCGGTATTCCCCGCTGGGCCGGATGAGCAGATCCACATCGGGCAGCTCGCTGGTGTACAGAAAGCCCTCCACCGTCTCCTCGGTCACCGAATGAGGATCCAGCCGCCCGGCGGCAGCCTCCTCCGCGATCAGCCGGGCAGCCCGGGCCAGCTCAGCCCGGCCGCCGTAGTTGATGGCCAGCGAGAGGTTCAGTCCGGTGGCGGAGGCGCTTTTCTCCTCCGCCCGCCGCATCTTGCCCTGAATATCCTCATCGAAGACCGACCGGTCGCCCAGAAAGCGAACCCGGATGTTTTCCTTTGCGTAGCCGTCCATCTCGTCCAGATAGGAGCGCAGCAGCTCGATGATCGAGTCCACCTCGTCCTTCGGGCGCTTCCAGTTCTCGGTGGAGAAGACGTAGGCCGTCAGGTAGCGCAGGCCGATCCGGTTGGCGTAGCGGGCGATCTCCCGAAAGGTGTTGGCGCCGGCCCGGTGGCCCATCTTCCGGGGCAGTCCCCTCTTTTTGGCCCACCGTCCGTTGCCGTCCATGATAATGCCCACATGGGTGGGCAGATTGTTGCTGTCAGCCATGTAATCCTCAGATCTCCTGGATCTCTTTCTTTTTCTTGTCCACCATGACGTCCGCTTCCTTGCAGTACTTGTCGGTCAGCTTCTGGATCTCCTTCTCGCCGTCCTTCACGTCGTCCTCGGTGATGGTGCCGGCCTTCTTCATGGCCTTGATCTTTTCCATGGCGTCCCGGCGGATGGAGCGGAGAGCCACCTTGGCCTCCTCGCCCATCTTGCCGATCTCCTTGGCCAGATCCGCTCTGCGTTCAGCGGTCAGAGGCGGGAAGGTCAGCCGGATGGTGGAGCCGTCGTTGTTGGGGTTGATGCCGATGTCGGAGGCGAGGATCGCCTTCTCGATGGCCTTGAGGGAGGATTTGTCCCAGGGCTGGATCAGCAGGATCCGGGCTTCGGGAACCGAAATGGCAGCGACCTGCTGGATGGGAGTGGGGACGCCGTAGTAGTCCACCGTGATCTTGTCCAGAACACCGGGATTGGCGCGTCCGGCCCGAACTGCCGCGAAATCGGCGGAGAGCACGTGCAGGGTCTTCTGCATCTTTTCTTCTGCTTCTTTGATCTGCGCTTTCATATGGGTTCAATCCTTTCCGTTGATTGCGTCCCCCGAAGGGGCGCTTGACATACAGCTTTATTCGGGGATAACGATGGTGCCGATCTGCTCACCCTTGACGGCGGCGACGATGTTTTTCGGCTCGGACAGGTCAAAGGCCAGCATCGGGAGCTTGTTGTCCCGGCACATAGCGGCGGCAGTGGAGTCCATGACCGCCAGACCCTTGGACAGCACCTCGCTGACCGTCACCGAATCGTACTTCACCGCGTCGGGGTACTTGTGGGGATCCTTGTCGTAGATGCCGTCCACCATGGTGGCCTTCAGCACGATATCGGCCTCGATTTCCGCCGCCCGCAGGGAAGCGGCCGTATCGGTGGAGAAGAAGGGGTTGCCGGTGCCGCAGCCGAAGATGACAACCCGGCCCTTTTCCAGATGCCGGACCGCCCGGTTGCGGATGTAGGGCTCTGCCACCTGCTGCATGGCGATGGCGGTCTGTACCCGCACATCCACGCCCACTTCCTCCAGGGCGTCCGCCACGGCCAGCGCGTTCATGGTGGTGCCCAGCATGCCGATGTGGTCGGCCCGGGTCCGGTCCATGGCGCCGCTGCTGCGGCCCAGCCAGAAGTTGCCGCCGCCGACGACGATGGCGATCTCCGCCCCCAGATCGTGGCACTCCTTGATGGCCCGGCAGATGGGGGTGATGACCTCAAAGTCCAGACCGAACTTGCGCTCGCCGGCCAGGGCCTCACCGCTGAGCTTCAGAAGAACGCGTTTATACTTAAGCTCCATGAAAGTACACCTCATTTTCAATTACTGCAAAAATGCTACATCTATTCTACATGATATTGGGCGCAAAGTAAAGGGGGAATAAAGAAAATTCTCTTTTTCCTCTCTCTTTGGAAACAAAGTGCGGCCCTCATACGGCTCTATTTTAGCATATTTCCGTGGAAAAGGAAAGCCGCTCCCGTCTTTTTCCGCTCCTACGCTCAGATTTTCCGGGCGGATGAAGGGGCGTTTTCCGGGCAAGCTGGCTTTGTGTTGACAAACGTGGACAAAGGTGCTATGATAAAGGCACACACCCCACCCCCCTGGGGTGTTAACCCCCCGTAAACATTTTTATTCCGTCAGGGAAAGGATGATGCGCATCTATGATAAAGAAAAAGCTCCTGATCACCGGCATGACCTGCTCGGCCTGCTCCGCCCATGTGGAAAAGGCACTGAAAAAGGTGCCCGGCGTGTCGGAGGTGT